>NZ_KV821287.1:35092-114666 GCF_001815635.1 Corynebacterium sp. HMSC075D04 | reverse complement strand
TAGGAACGATGTCTCGAGACAACACATTGTGCCCGGGGGGGGACTTGAACCCCCACGTTCTTGCGAACACTGGCACCTGAAGCCAGCGCGTCTGCCAATTCCGCCACCCGGGCGGGCGACTTGATAAATATAGAACGACCCGCGTGAAAAGTACAAACCGCCAGTCCACACCAGGTTTTAGACACGCGCGCCGCGTTTTCGGATAGGTCGTGTCGGGGTGGGCACCTATACTGTCCGAGTTACTTAAATTCGCATGTGAAGAAAGGAGGTGCGTGGGAAGTGGCGGTAATGGACAAGCTGGCAAAGCTCGATAGTTCTCTGCAGCGTGGCTTGGATAACTCTATGGCTGCGCTGTTTGGCGGCAAGGTTGTGCCGGAGGAGATTGAGGTGCTGGTCAAGCAGGAGGCACAGGATTCGCTGGTGGTCACGGATCGGGACGAGTATGTCGCTCCGAATGTGTACGCAGTGGGTGTGTCTTCGAAGGACTTGGAAAACTTGTCTAGGAATCGTGATCTTCCTGCGGACCTCGCCGATCAGCTCATGCGGTACGTGCGTAATAAGCAGTGGTTCTTGGATGGGCCGGTTGTTGTGCGTATCGCTGAGGAGTCGGGTTTGAGGACGGGTCAGCTCCGTGTGTCGTCGTATATCGACACGATGCCGGATGTGGTGAGTGGATTCGACGCCATTGTGGCGGAGCCGAAGAAGCGTGCTCGTGCCTTGAGCTCGGAGAGTAAGGAGGATGCAATGTCCGAACCGAATGCCGCCAATCCTGCAAACGGTGGCGAGTCGAATGGGCAGAATGCCACGGTGAGCCTGCTGCTGCAGGATGGCTCTTCGCGTACGTACTTGGTGCACGAGGGGTCCAACATTTTGGGCCGTTCGAATGATTCTGATTTCCGTCTGCCGGATACGGGTGTGTCGCGTCAGCACGCGGAGATCACCTGGGATGGCCAGGTTGCGGTGTTGGTGGATTTGCAGTCCACGAACGGCACGACGGTCAATGATGAGCCGGTGGATAACTGGATGCTGGCGGATGGCGACGTGATTACGCTGGGCCATTCCAACATCGAGGTTCGTATTGTTGGCGGCCAGGATGAGGTGCCGATGAATGCGAATGAGCCGGACTTCACGGATTCGGTGTCGCACCCGAGTACTGAATATTTCCAGCCGTAAAGCACCGGAAGGTTTGAGATGGATTCCACAATTATCCTCAGCGCGCGTTTTGGTTTGTTGGCGCTGTTGTGGGTCTTCATCCTGCTGGTGATGTGGACGCAGCGTAAGGATGTTGTCTCGGCGGGTGGGGCGGTTCGTCGCCAAGCGGTGGCTTCTTCGCCTGCGCCGAGGGAAAAGGCGCGGACTCTTGCGGTTGTTGCGGGTCCGTTGCAAGGCTCTCACATGGAGATTGCCAGCTTGGAGGAGTTCACTGTTGGTAGGGCTGGTGACAATGACTTCCAGCTGGGTGACGATTATGCGTCGTCACGCCATGCGCGCCTGTTCCGGCGTGGCAGTGACTGGTTTGTGGAGGACTTGGATTCGCGCAACGGCACCTTTGTCAATGGGGTGCGAATTGATCAGCCTGAGCGGGTGACCGTGGGTATGGATATGAAGATGGGACGCACGATTGTGAGGCTAATGCCGTGAAGCTCGCGCTAGATTTCGTCGCCGCGTCCGATCGCGGCTTGGTCAGGACTAATAACGAGGATTCGGCGTATGCGGGTCCGCACTTGTTGGTGCTTGCGGATGGCATGGGCGGCCACGCTGCTGGTGAGGTTGCTTCCCAGTTGATGGTGGAGCACATGGAGCACCTCGACCGCGACCCGAAAGATGCCGACATGTTGGCGTTGTTGGGTGCGGCGGCAGAGGACGCGAATGCGTCCATCGCGGAGTCTGTGGGGACTCACCCGGAGCAGGCTGGCATGGGTACGACGCTGACGGCGTTGATGTTCAATGGCCAGCAGTTCGGTCTGATTCACGTGGGTGATTCGCGAGGCTATTTGCTGCGCGACGGAAAACTTACGCAGCTCACGGTGGATGACACGTTTGTGCAGTCGCTTGTCGACGAAGGCAAGCTCGCCGCCGAGGACGTGTCCAGCCACCCGCAGAAATCCCTGATTCTCAAGGCGTACACGGGCCGCGAGGTCGAGCCCCACCTGGAGCTCGTAGAGGTCAAGCCGGGCGACCGCGTGTTGTTGTGCTCCGACGGGTTGTCGGATCCGGTCACGCGCGAGACGATCGAGATCGCGCTCGGCGACGGCACGCCTGAGATGGCAGCGCAGCGCCTGATTGAGTTGGCGTTGCGTTCCGGTGGTCCGGACAACGTCACCGTAGTGGTGGCCGAGGTCGTCGAGGTTGACGACGACGCGGACGTCCCCGAAACACCCGCCGCAGTGAAGGCCGGCGCGTTGGTGCCGGCTGTGGAACAGACACACCCAGATTCCTCCGCGAGCCGGGCCGCGGCGCTGCTGCGCAAGTCGGAGACGATCACCCCGGACCACAACCGGGCGAAGACGCAGGAGTCGGATTCCGCCGACTCCGACGAGGAGTCCCACTCAGCAACCGCGAAGGCTAAGCAGCCGAGCTCGGTGTGGCCGTGGGTCGTCGCCACGCTTGTGCTGCTGTTGGCGCTGGTTGTTGGCGGTGCGGTGTGGTCGAAGTCCCGCATTGTGGACGAGTACGCGCTGACAGTAAACGACGACAGGCAGTTCGTCGTGGAGCACACCTCGCGCAGCAACCCATTCGCCGCAGAGAAGGTCGAGCGCATCCAGCACGCCTGCCTGGGCAAGGACGGCGATCTGCGTGTGATTTCGGCGAACTCGACGCCGGAGGACTGCCACCTGTTTAGCGTCGATGACCTGCCGCAGGAAGAGCGCGAAGCAATTGTCGACGAGGGCTTCACCGGCACGTACGACGAAGTGCTTGGCCGGTTGAAGGACTTGGCGGATGATGCCTTGCCGGGTTGTGTGGATAAGCAAAAGCCCGAGGACAACAAGTGCCGGGAGGTTCAATGAGCAGGCTGACTGCACGTAGCCGCGAACTGCTGCTGCTCCTGTTCGCCACCGGCCTGCTGCTGCTCATGCTGTTCGGGCTGGAGACCAGCCAGGGGCACACCCTGTCCACCGAAATGCTGTACCTCGTGGGCGGGTTCATCGGCGTGTACGCGATCGCGCACCTGTCGCTGGCGTTTCTTGCGCCACACGCGGATCAGGTATTGCTGCCGATGGTGGCGCTGCTCAATGCGATCGGACTAGTGGTGATTTACCGGCTTGACCTCGCCGAACGCCCTGGATACGGGCCTTTGGCAGAGCGGCAGATGATGTGGTCGCTTGTCGGCGTGGGGCTGATGGTGCTCACCCTGCTCGTCGTGCGCGAGCACCAAGCGCTGTCGCGGTACTCGTACCTGCTAGGCCTGGTTGGCCTAATTTTCCTGGCGCTGCCACTGGTGTGGCCGCAGCCGGAAGGCCACGCGGATGCCCGCATCTGGCTGTGGCTTGGTCCGTTTTCTATCCAGCCGGGTGAGTTTTCCAAGATCCTGCTGCTGATCTTCTTCGCTCAACTGTTGGCGCAGAAACGCGCCCTGTTTACGGTGGCGGGTCGCAGGTTCCTGGGGTTGACGTTCCCGCGTGTGCGCGACCTCGCGCCGATTCTGATGGTGTGGGCGATTGCCATTTTGATCATGGCGGCATCCAACGACTTCGGTCCGGCGCTGCTCCTGTTCGCCACCGTGCTGGGCATGGTGTACTTCGCCACCGACCGCATCTCCTGGCTGGCCATCGGCCTGGCCCTCGTGGCCGTCGGTGGCTACGCGGTGTACCAGGTGAGCGGGAAGATTCAGGAGCGCGTGGCCAACTTCATCGACCCGTTCGCAGACTTTGAAGGCATTGGCAACCAGCCCGCCAACGCCCTGATCGGCCTGAGCTGGGGCGGTATGACCGGCACCGGTTTGGGCTACGGCCACCCAGAACTCGTGCCGGTGGCGCACTCCGATTACATCCTCGCCGCGATCGGCGAAGAGCTCGGCCTGGTCGGTATCGCTGCCGTGCTGTGTCTGTTCGCCATCTTCATCACCCGCGGATTCCGCACGGCGATGCAGGTGCGCGACTCCTACGGCAAACTGCTGGCTGCGGGCCTTGCGCTGACGACTGCGATCCAGATCTTCGTCGTCGCCGGTGGCGTGTCTTCCATGATGCCGATGACAGGCCTGACCACGCCGTTTATGTCTGCCGGTGGTTCGTCGGTGATGGCGAACTACATCCTGCTCGGCCTGCTGCTGCGCATCTCTAGCAGCGCGAACCGCCCGGCGGAGTACGACGAAAGCACACAGCGACGCCAGGTGGTGGGTGCCCGATGAACAAGTCGATCCGTTACGGCGCCGTCGTCTCCCTGCTGCTGATTACCGCGCTGCTTGTGAACTTCACCATCATCCAAACCATGCGTGAAGACGAATATGCCCAGGACCCGCGCAATTCCCGCACGGTGATGGAGCTCAAGCAGATCAACCGCGGCAACATCAAGGCCGGAGATCTGACGCTTGCAGAGTCGTTCAAGAACGAACAGACCGGCTACTTCCAGCGCACCTACCCGAACATGCCGTGGTCCTTCGCCCCGGTGGTCGGCTACGTGTCCGACCAGTACGGCACCGCCCAGCTTGAGGCGGGGCTCAATGGGGAGCTCACGGGTGAGGGTGGGTCGTCGTCACGCTTCCTGCGCACCGGGCTCGAGGATTCGAAGAAGGGCGACGATGTCGAGTTAACCATCGACCCGAACCTGCAGGCGCTCGCATTCGACCAGCTTGCGCAGCCTGGTTACAATGGTGCTGTGGTGGCGCTGCGGCCGTCGACGGGCGAGGTGCTCGCTATGGCTTCGACGCCGAGCTACGACCCCAACGAGATCGCCAACCCTGCTACTGCCGGCGACACGTGGGCGCGCGTGAACAACGACCCGGGCCGCCCGCTGCTCAACCACGCAACGCAGGAGCAGCTGCCTCCGGGATCGATCTTCAAGATCATCACGACTGCCGCTGGCCTGCGCAACGGTTACACGCCAGAGTCGCCGCTGACCGGCGACACGCAAATCATCCTGCCGGGCACGGACAACATCCCGCTGACCAACGACGGCGGCCAGCCCTGCGCCGGCGGCGGGCAGGTGCCGCTGCGCACCGCGTTCGCCCTGTCCTGCAACACCGCGTTCGTGCAGATGGGCCTCGCCATGGGCCCGGATGCGCTGCGCGACGCCGCCGCCCGCTTCGGCGTGGGCGAGCGCTACAACCTGGGCCTGCCGAATGCCGCCGGCTCGCTGGGCGATCTGCCCGGCGGCGCCGAGCTGGCGCAGTCCACCATCGGTCAGCGCGACGTGACCATGACCGCGCTGCAGGCGGCGATGATGTCTGCGACCATCGCAAATAAGGGCAAGCGCATGGAACCGCACGTGGTGCGGCAAGTGCGCAACGCCGACGGCAAGGTCCTGCACGAAACCGAGCCGGTGGAACTCAACGAGGCCGTAACGGAAGAGGAAGCCGCGACGATCACGGACTTGATGTTCGCGTCCGAGCGGTGGACCTTCGGCTACGACGGCAACGGATTCGCCTCCAAGACCGGCACGGCCGAGCACGCCGAAGGCGCCGCCCCGCACGTGTGGTACGTCGCCTTCGACCCGGCCAAGGACGTCGCCGTTGCCGTGGTGGTGAAAAACGGTGGCAACATGGGCGAGGCAGCCTACGGCGGCCAAGTCGCCGGGCCGATCGGACGCGCCGTGCTGCGCGCAGCACCCGCCGCCCCCGCACCCGTGGAAGGAGCACAGTAGATGAACACCGAAAACCGCGAGGACCTGCAACAGCTCGTCGGCGACGGCTACCAGCTGCAGTGGATCATCGGCCACGGCGGCATGTCCACCGTGTGGCTGGCAGACGACCTGGCCAACGAGCGCGAGGTGGCCATCAAGGTGCTGCGCCCGGAGTTTTCCTCCAACGAGGAATTCCTCACCCGCTTCCGCAACGAGGCCCAGTCCGCCCAGGGCATCAACTCCGACAACGTGGTGGCCACCTACGACTACCGCGAGGTGGAGACCGAGGGCGGGTTCACCGTCTGCTTCATCATCATGGAGTACATCCGCGGCGAGTCGCTGGCGGACCTCATCGCCCGCGAGGGCCAGTTGGATGAGGCGGTCGCGCTTGACGTCCTCGAGCAGGCCGCGCACGGTTTGGCGGTGATTCACCGCATGGGTCTGGTGCACCGCGACATTAAGCCGGGCAACCTGATGATCACCCAGAACGGGCAGATCAAGATCACGGACTTCGGCATTGCCAAGGCGGCGGCCGCAGTGCCGCTGACGCGTACCGGCATGGTGGTGGGCACCGCCCAATACGTCTCCCCGGAGCAGGCCCAGGGCATGAAGGTGACCTCTGCCTCCGACGTGTATTCGCTGGGTGTGGTGGGCTACGAGATGCTCTCCGGCAAGCGCCCGTTCACCGGCGATTCTTCGGTGTCGGTCGCACTCGCCCACGTCTCCGCCGAGCCGCCTGCGCTGCCGATTTCGGTGTCTGCCCCGGCGCGCGAACTCATCGAGATCGCCCTGCGCAAGACCCCCGGTCAGCGCTTCCGCGACGGCAACGAGTTCCAGCTCGCCATCGCCCAGGTCCGCCAGGGCCTGAGGCCTGCCCAACCTGGTGGGAACACGCAGGTGGTGGCCATGGAGCCGTCCGCCACCGCGTCGACTCAGATGTTGGCCAACGTTGCCAGCGAACGCACTGCCCGTCCCGCCGGCGCGTACCCGCCGTCCGCAGCTCGCGCAGTTGCTTCTCGACGACCCGCCGACCCGGCACCACAACCCACCCCGGCTGCGCCGGCGCCGCAGAAGAAATCGGCGGCTGGTCCGGTCGTCGCTACGCTGCTCGGGCTCGCGCTTGTCGGTGTGATCGCAGCTTGGGCGTACACCGCAGGCGTGTTCGACCGTTTCACCGGCGGCTCCACCCCGACCACGACTCCGACCGTGGCCACCCAAACCGCAGTGGAGGAAGAGGAGCCCGAGACGGATACCGTGGCTACCACCACGCACCACGAGCGCACCACGGTCACCGAGACGCACGCGCCCGGCACCGTGAGCTTCGTCGAGCCACCTGAGCAACACGAACCTGCACCGGACGACGAGGCACCCGAAACAACCGCGCCGACCTCGGCAGAGCAAGCCCCCACGTCGGCACCGGCAACCAGCGTGGCACCAGCCCCGACGCAGGAGACGAATGCGCCGGCGCCTGGGATAGAATTGCCAGACCTTGAAAACTTGTTCGGAGGTGGCAGGTAAATGCTGATCGCGGACCGATATGAACTCGGCAACATCATCGGCACCGGCGGCATGTCAGACGTATATGCCGCCACTGACGTCGCGCTTGGGCGTGACGTCGCCGTGAAGATGCTGAAGATCGACATGGCGCGCGACGAGAGCTTCCGCGAGCGCTTCCGCCGCGAAGCCCAAAACTCGGCGCGGCTGAACCACGAGAACATCGTGGCGGTCTACGACACCGGGTCGGTGGAAACCTCCGGTGTGGACGTGCCCTACATCGTCATGGAGCGCGTCAACGGCATGAACCTGCGCGACATCGTGCGCAACGAAGGTCCGCTTACGCCCGAGCGTGCGGCGAAGCTGCTGCTGCCGGTCACCCGCGCGCTGCAGGCCAGCCACGACGCTGGCATCATCCACCGCGACATCAAACCCGCCAACATCATGGTCACCAACACCGGCTCGGTGAAGGTGATGGACTTCGGCATCGCCCGCGCGTTGGACGATTCCACCTCCGCCATGACGCAAACCTCCGCGGTGATCGGCACCGCGCAGTACCTCTCCCCCGAGCAGGCCCGTGGCAAACCTGCCGACGCACGCAGCGACATCTACGCGCTCGGCTGTGTCATGTACGAAACCGTCACCGGTGTGCCGCCCTTTGAGGGCGAATCTCCCTTCGCCGTCGCCTACCAGCACGTGCAGGAAGACCCGGTGCCGCCGTCCGAGCGGATCCCGAACCCGCTGACGGACAACGAGGCCGTCAACGTGGATTCCGTCATCCTCACCGCGATGGCAAAACACCCGGCGGACCGCTACCAGACCGCCACCGAAATGGGCGAAGACTTGCAGCTCCTTGAGCACGGCAACGTCACCACCGCTGCGCGTAATCACCTGTCCGCCGCCGAGCACGACGCGGGTGCGCATGCTGTGGACAACACGGTTGTGGTTGGGGATGCGGTCAGTGGGCCGGCTCCGCGTCGCAGAGAAGCAATGGCTCCAGAGGCCGCACAGCACACCCGCTACGCCGACCACCGCGCCGCCAACGAGAAGACCTCCTCGAACACGCTGAAGTGGATCGCGGCGCTGCTGAGCCTGGTGCTCGTCGGCGCAGTGTCGTGGTTTGCCTACGACTACTTCTCCGAAGGCAACAAGCCTGCCATCACGCAGGAAAAGATGGTGCAGATCCCCGATCTGACCGGCAAGCCGCGCAACGAAGCCGTCCAGGAGCTCGAGCGCCTCGGCTTCCAGGTCTCCGTCATGGACGAGCCGAGCCCGGACATCAAACGCGGCGACGTCATCGCAACCAATCCGGCAGCAGGCTCCGAACTGAAGCAGGGCACGGTGGTGAAACTGACCGTCTCCTCCGGCAAGGAGATGACGGACGTGCCGGACGTGACCAACCTGACCACGGACGAAGCGATCGAGGAGCTGGAGAAGGCGGGCCTCGAGCTCAACCCGAACGTGCGCCGCGAATCCAGCGACAACATCGAAGAAGGCATCATCCTGGGCCAGCAACCCGCTGGCGGTACCCAGATTGCCAAGGGCTCGCGCATCGCGATCACCGTCTCCTCCGGCCCCGACATGGTCCAGGTGCCGTCTCTGGTGGGGCTGAACGTGGAGCAAGCCACCGCGACCCTGTCGTCGCTGCAACTGCGCGCCACTGTGACCAAGGTGGACTCCGAGCGTCCCGAGGGTGAAGTGCTCGCCGTCGCCGGTGAAAACACCGACGTGCCCACCGGCACCACCATTGAGCTGCGCATTTCCAACGGCATGCTGATGAAGATGCCGAAGATCACGCACCTCGAGCCGTCGGACGCTGAGCGCGTGCTGCGCGACGCCGGCTGGAGCGGCCGCATGGTCGCCGGGCCCACCGTGCCCACCGGCGCGCTTGTCGACGCCGGGCAGATCGGCCACCAAGAAATCCCCGCCGGCGACCTGATCCGCAAAGACCAGGCCATCAACTACAACCTGTGGAAGTTCGACGCCGGCGCCTTGCTGCCGCAAAATAACGCAGCTGCAGGTGAGGCTGATACAGTTTCACCCCAGAACGCTGTAAACGCGGCAAACGCGGTACGCAACATGGAACGCAGGCTCGGCCTGTAACCCCAGAAAGCAACGGAGACAACGATGCCTAAAGCGAAAGTAACCAAGGACCCGGTCCGCCCGGTCAGCAGCACCTCCACCGGCGTGTCCCGTACCCCTGTCAAGGTCAACACCGGTGGCACCCCAGTGTGGTACAAGGTCATCATGTTCGGCCTCATGATCCTCGGTCTGGCGTGGCTGATCCTGTACTACCTCGCCGGTGACCAAATTCAGTTCCTCGCCGAACTCGGCCCGTGGAACTACGCCATCGGCTTTACCGGCATGATCATCGGTCTGCTGATGACCATGGGTTGGCGCTAAACCGGTTTTCCCTGTTCAAACGGGGCGTCGCGGAGTGTTTCCGCGGCGCCCCGTTTGTTTCGTTTACCCCCGGATTCGGTGAATTCTACAACAGTTTTCTGCACAAACCTGTGCACTCGATTATCACTTTATCAGTGAGAGTTAAATCTCACCTCAACGTTTTCAAAGGAAAAGTCACCGAGAAAGGACCGCCCGTGCGCGCAATCCGTTCCGCCGTTGCAGCACTCGCAGCCGTCGCCATCGCCGGCTCCGCAGTCACCGCAACCGCTCAAACCCTTGAAGAGTCCTATCCGGAGACTCCGGCAACCAACGATGCTCTGCCGATCATCCACACCTACCGTGGTTCTGACCACCTGAAGGCCAACGTCCTCAACCCACGTCCGGTCTGCAACTCCACCGAGGACTACCGCACCGTCGTGTACAAGGTGAAGGACAGCTTCCTGCCGGTGGGCACCATCTCCACCACCAACCTGTCCGACAAGGCCATCCCGCTGTCCCAGGATCTGTCCCGTACCCAGTCCATCTCCGCGTCCGTCAACGGTTCTAAGACCGAGACGATCACGCTCGGTGGCTCTGGCTCCAAGGACGGCCTGCAGGGCAACATCGGCTACTCCCTGGCCAAGTCCCTCGGCTGGGACGTCTCCGGCTCCCTGAGCTGGTCCGTCGGTCAGCAGATCGGCCCGTACGAGGTGCCGGCAGGCAACACCGGCGAGGCCACCTACGGCTTCCGCACCGTCACCATGACCGGTACCCAGCAGCGCTGCCGCCCGAACGGCACCTGGGCCACCCCAACCGCCTGGATCGCCAATATGCCGGTCAAGAACGAGGTGCGTGTCAAGAACTACGCCACCCCGGCCGGCTCCTGGGCACCGAACAAGGGCGCACAGGTGACCACCCCGGTGGACAACCCGAACCCGGCGTACAACGAGGACGTCAAGAAGATCGAGACCGGCGCGAACCTCGATGACGTTGACAAGGTTGAGGACGACAAGGCAGCAGACGTCACCAACAACGACATCACCGACGAGGGCACCAACATCATCGACGAGGTCGAAGAGACCAACACCGGTGAGGTTGAAGAGGTCGTCGATACGGAAGAGGGCGCTGTGCGCGAGCTCGACCTGCAGCCGCACTTCACCACGTCCACCTGGAAGGCTTCCGGCTTCGCAGGCTCCGTCGCACTGCGTGTGAAGAACGTCGGCGACAAGCGCTACTGGGGCGAGTTCCCGGCCGTGACCTTCCGCGTTGAGGTCGGCACCTTCGCCGGCCCGGAGGGCGTCGACCGTCTGATCACCACCACCCGCTACAACGGCTCCCACGTCCGTGACCTTGGCTACGACTTCGACCGCAACGTCCGCGTCTTCGAGGTCACCCTGTCCAACCCGGTCAACGCTGGCGACGACATGCTGCTCGCCGGCTTCTCCTTCGGCGACGGCAACACCAAGGAAGGCCGTCTCCACAACACCCTGACCGTCACCCAGACCGGCCGCCTCGCAGGCGACACCTCCCTGTACAACGACCAGAAGGTGTCCTCCCTCGACGCAACCACCTCTGACTTCGGTCGCCAGGTCCGCGGTACCTTCTAAAACCGCGAAGCTGAAAACGCCCGTTGAGTCTGTTGACTCAACGGGCTTTATCTTGCGCTAGTTGTTCTGTGCCGCGCGCTTCTTCGCCAGCGACTCACGAACCCTGGTCTCAAGGTCAGCGTCGACCTTGCCCCAGTACTCGTAGACGCGCTCCTCGACGTCCTTGTTCTTAATAGCCATCATCTTGTTGGTGATGTTGTGGACGAAGCGCTCCTTCTCACCGTCGTCGAACACGTCGCGGTAGAGCGTGCCGGCCTGGCCGAAGTCGTCGTCCTCCGCATGCTTGACGTATGCGGCACGCACAAGGTCAGTACCCTCCGGATCCGGGTTGACGTAGAGGTTCTCCGCCTGGCCGTAATCGGTGAAGTTGGAGGAGGAATCCTCGCCGTTGTCCAGGTAGCCGGCACCCTTGTCCGTGCGGTTCGGCGAGTAGTTCGGCTCGTTCTCCTCGTTGAAGAAGTACGCCATGGAACCACGCTCAGCGTAGGTGTTCACCTCGTTGATCGGGCGGTTGACCGGCAGGTCCTTGTAGTTCGTACCGATGCGGTAACGCTGCTGGTCCGAGTAAGCGAACACGCGCGCCTGCAGCATGCGGTCCGGCGACAGACCCACACCCGGCACCAGGTTGGCCGGATCAAGCGCAAGCTGCTCGATCTGCGCGTGGAAGTTCTTCGGGTTGCGGTTCAGCACAAAGTAACCGACCGGGATCAGCGGGTAATCCTTCTGCGACCACGTCTTGGTCAGGTCGAAGGGGTTAAAGCGGTAATCCTTCGCCTCCTCGAACGGCATGATCTGCACCTTGACGTCCCAGATCGGGTAGTCGCCCTCTGCAATCGCGTTGAACAGGTCCGCACGCTGGAAATCCGGATCGGTACCGGCCTTCTCCGTGGCCTCCTCGTCGGTGAAGCACTCCCAACCCTGACGAGTCTTGAAGTGGTACTTCACCCACACTGGCGTGCCTTCCTCGTTGATCCACTGGAAGGTGTGGGAGCCGAAACCATCCTGGTGGCGCGACGTCTTCGGGGTGCCGCGGTCGCCCAGGAGGTAGGTCACCTGGTGTGCGGACTCCGGGGTGCGGGTCCAGAAGTCCCACTGTATCTCGTCGTCACGCAAGCCCGAGTTCGGCTGACGCTTCTGCGAGTGAATAAAATCCGGGAACTTCATGCCGTCGCGCAGGAAGAACGTCGGGGTGTTGTTGCCCACGATGTCGTAGTTGCCGTCCTCGGTGTAAAAACGCAGCGCGAAACCATGCACGTCACGCCAGGTATCCGGCGAGCCAGCCTCACCCGCGACCGTGGAAAAACGCGCCGCCATCGGCGTGACGGTGCCGGGCTGGAACAGCTTCGCCTTCGTATACTGCGACACATCCTCCGTGATGTGCAGCTCGCCAAACGCGCCATGACCCTTCGCGTGCGGAATCCGCTCCGGGACGTTCTCCCTGTTGAAGTGGGCTAACTTCTCGATCAGGTGGACGTCGTTAAGCACATTCGCCCCCTGACGACCCTGCGTCACCGAAATATTCTCCGACGCAACCGGCTGACCACTCAACTCAGTGGTACGACCCTTGCCCGCAGGACGCTCGCCCTTAGCGACGATCTCCTCCGCCTTACTCTTCTCAGCCATGCTCACTCCTCAGTTCGCTGTTGTTGTCGTGTACCCCGCCCAGCGTAGGTACTTCCGTACGAACGGGTTGGCGAAACATTCGTATGCAGCGTCGACGGTGGCTACCAAGTACGTTTTCTACGCTTCTCCACGTCGCCACCAGAAGGCGGCTCCACGTTGTAGCCGAGGTCTCGAAGCGCCTCCGCTGCCTCCGCAGGATGATCCCGAACCGCAGCGCGGAGCTGCTTGTCCAGCCACCCCTCTCGCGACTGCAGCAATTTGCTCTCCCACCCAGGTTTTCCTCGGAAGCCACATTCGCGGATAACGAAATACAGGAAGTCCTCCAAGGAAGGACGGAAACGTCTCCCCCCTACGGGAAAATGCAGGGCTTGCAGATCACCTCTGCGTTTGTCCTTCGCCTTTGTCCCCTCGAAGTTCGCCATAAGGGCAACACTTAACAACCCGGAGATCCCCGAAGAGTGAATGTGCGCCGTGGGGGCAGAGGTATATCCGCGTTCATACTCGAATCTGATACCAGGTGAAGTGCGGACGCGGATCTCGAACTTGCTTCGATCGACGGCCAAATACTGTTCGCCTGAACCGATCGCGAGCTCATATTCGATAAAAACCTGATAGATCGCACTGTAATCAGATTTCGAAACCCCCTGGTCAGACTGTCCAGATCCGTAAACAAGTGGCAGTTGAAAACTACCGACAACGCGATCTTCATCCGTATTGGATTCGGCGTTGTACCGAACGTCGCGAATGGACGCGACTGGCAATACATCAAGCGCCAAGTCGAGTGCCTGCTGCAGGAACTCTACAGCCTCTTTCTCCACGCTTAACGCTCCCCGAGAAGTGACTCCACCCTGCGCAACTCGTCGTAGATGTCTCGCTGCTCGTAGGTGAACCCGCCTGACCAGGCAAGCTCCTTCAGCACGTCATCAGATGGCAACGCCATCCCCAACGATTCAGTTAACTTCGCGCGCAAACCGCGTTGGCGTGCTCGCAGCTCTGCATTGGTAAAGCGGCGCACTTTCAGCTTCATGAGAATCACCTTCTTTCTTTTGGCTCTGATCCTAGCCAACAGCAGCGACACTGCTCTCCAGCTATTCGAACACAACTATCCACACCTGTGGATAACTCTGTGCACAACTCCACAGGCACCGTGGATGTGCTGGGGATTATTCGAAAACACCAGGTAATTTCGGCGTGTCGTTTTCGCTGTTCGACGTGTCGTTCGAGAAAACACACGCGTGTAGTTCTCCACATTGTGGATAACGCTTGTGGATAACTCCGGTTAGTACACAGGGATCGTCGACGGCACCGTGAGCAGCCACACCACCGGCACCGCAGCCACCAACGCCGACCACGCCGCCACCCACCGCGTGCGCACATTCGGCGAGGTCAGCCACCACCCCATCACCGCACCCGCGACCAGACCCCCGAGATGCCCCCACAACGACACCGTCGGCGACATCAGCGAATACACCACGTTCACCGCCACCAGGGTGAGTGGGGCGCGCAGGTCGGTTGATCGTCGATAAGCAACTGCGATGAGCACCGCCATCAGCATGTACAACGCCCCCGACGCACCCGCCGTCGGCGTTGTGAAATTAAACGCAAGCACGCTAATCGACGACCACAGCACCCCGGCCACATACGCCACCGCAAACGGACCCGACCCCACAAAGCGCTCCACCTCCGCGCCAATGAACACCAACATGAACATGTTCAACGCAAGATGCGTAATGTCCAGGTGCAGAAAACCCGCGCTCAACGTGCGCAAATAGCCCCAGTCGTACACCAACGGGCCAAACAGAATCATCTGCTCCCCCACCGGCGAATCCCAAATCACGTCCATCACACTTCTCGACTGCACCGCCGTCACCACAAACACCAACGTGCACAACGCAGCAATGACAGAGGTGGCCGGCGCATTCTTCAACGTGTTCTTCATGGCATTGGGGAACATGGCCTTCAGCGTACTTTGGGCACGAAAAAGCCCCCGCCAACTGGCGAGGGCTGATCGAGGCGTGTTACTTGACCTCGACCGAGTTGATCACAACATCCTCAACCGGACGGTCCATGCGACCGGTCTGAACGTTCGCGATCTCGTCGACAACCTTCTTCGACGCCTCATCCGTGACCTCGCCGAAAATGGTGTGGCGGTTGTTCAACCACGGGGTAGCGTCCACGGTGATGAAGAACTGGGAACCGTTCGTACCTGGGCCCGCATTCGCCATAGCCAGCAGATACGGACGATCAAACTGCAGCTCCGGATGGAACTCATCCGCGAACTGGAAACCCGGGCCGCCCGTGCCGGTGCCGGTCGGGTCGCCGCCCTGGATCATGAAACCCGGGATGATGCGGTGGAAAATCGCACCGTCGTAGAACGGGCCCTCGGTCGTACCCTGGGCGTTCTTCGTGGCGTACTCCTGCTCGCCCGTCGCCAGGCCAGTGATTACCTCAACCGTCTTCGGCGCGTGGTTGCCAAACAGGTCAATCACGATATCGCCGTGGTTCGTGTGCAACGTCATCGTTTGTGTCTTCTGAGTCATGCCGACCAGACTACGCGGAATCGTCCGAGGGCGTTCGCCGGGTCGGCGGTTGGGCGTGCCGGGCTGTCTTGGTGTCCTGGGCTGTCCTGGGCTGTCCTGGGCTGTCCTGGGCGGTCCAGGACTTTGATCGCAAACCCAGCGAACCAGTCCCAGCGAATCGTCGAAAATTGCCGATTCGCTGGGACTGGTTCGCTGGAAACTCGATCGGAGGCCTCGGCTAGCACGTTGCTCTTGTGCATCGGCTCCCCAGCGGATACTTTTAATCCAGCATCATAAACCGGGGGGTCATATGGTTGGGGAAAAGTTGACGCAATTGCTCGTCGGCCAGGCGGTCGCCGAGGCGGAAGCATGCGTAAAAGTTGCATCGCGTCGATACGTGCGCCTCGAAGCGTGGAACGCGCTGCGGCCGTACGAGCGCGAGTACTTACGCTGCTACGCAGCAGGTTCATCGGCCCATCGCTCGGTGTTGGTGAGTCGCTCGGCCGCCCGCCTACTGAACATGTGGACCATCCCGGACGGCAAGGAAGTCATCGAGCTCGCACAAACGCACGGTACGCCACCATCCACGAAAGACTGGCCCGACGGTCTGCGTTACCGTCACATGCGGATCCCTGAATCGGACGTCTACTGCATCCACCGGACCGACTGCATCGGTGCGGACCGAAAAATACAGGTGACAAGCCCAGAGCGCACCGCGATCGACATCGCGCGGTTTCACGGCGTGCGTCAGGGCGCGGTCGCGATGGACTGGCTTCTAAGCTTCGGCACCCTCCAAGAAAAGCGGAGACGATGGGAGACCATCCAAGCGAAAATTGCCCGTCTCAAGGGAAAACGAGGGATTGCGAACGCACGGCGGGCACTCGAACTTGCGTCTCCTTGGTCAGAGTCACCGTACGAGACCCTCCTGCGTGTGATCCTCCACGAAAACGGTATTGAGGTGGAGATGCAACTGTGGATCGGACCAGATTTCCGAGTCGACCTGATCTGGGGAAACCTCGTTATTGAGATCGATGGCCTCGATAAGTTCGAGAACAAGCCTCACGATGCCGTCCTCTCTCAACTCAAGCGCGAAACTTGGATTCGTGAGCAGGGATACGAGGTCATCCGATTTTTCACACGGGAGATACTCCGGAATCCGGAGGAATGCGTCCGCCGGATACGGGAGGCGAAAGCACGGGCAGACAAGCGCGGTGAGCCGCAAGTCGCCGCGACCCAGCAACGTCCAAGGCAACGCCAATCCCGATTCCCGTAAAGCGCGCCGCGCCGCACCCCTGAAACGAAGAAACCAGCGAACTACACCCAGCGAATCGCACATTTTGGGCGGTTCGCTACAACTAGTTCGCTGGAAACTCCACAGCGGGGGCGCGGGGCTGGCGCGCGGGAGGAGGAGGGGCCAGAACCCCAGAACCTACAGGCCGGCGACGACCTCGTCGCGGGCGGCGACCAGGTTACGCAGGGACGGGTCGACCTCGGCGTAGCCGCGGGTCTTCAGACCGCAGTCCGGGTTGACCCAGAGGCGCTCGGTCGGCACATTCTTGAGCGCGGCACGCAGCAGGCCCGCGATTTCCTCGGTGGACGGCACGCGCGGGGAGTGGATGTCCCACACGCCGGGGCCGATTTCGGAGTGGAAGGTCTCGTCGATGTCTTCCAGCAGTTCCATCTTGGAGCGGGCTGCCTCGATGGAGGTGACGTCGGCGTCGAGGCCGGCGACGGCGTCGATGATCTGGCCGAACTCCGAGTAGCAGAGGTGGGTGTGGATCTGGGTCGACGGCTTCGCGTTCAAGGACACGAGGCGGAAGGCGCGGACGGCCCAGTCGAGGTAGGAGGCGCGGTCGTCGGCACGAAGTGGCAGCAGTTCGCGCAGGGCCGGCTCGTCGATTTGGATGACGTTGATGCCGGCTTCTTCGAGGTCGGCGACTTCGTCGGCAAGGGCGACGCCGATCTGGTCAGCGGAGACCGAAAGCGGCACGTCGTCGCGCTTGAAGGACCAGGCCAGGATGGTCACCGGGCCGGTGAGCATGCCCTTGACCGGCTTGTCGGACAGGGACTGGGCGTACGCGGACCAGTCGACGGACAGGGCGTTGGGGCGGGAGACGTCGCCGACGACGATTGGCGGACGGGTGCAGCGGGAGCCGTAGGACTGGACCCAGCCGTTTTCCGTGACGACGAAGCCGTCGAGGAGTTCGGCGAAGTACTGGACCATGTCGTTGCGCTCGGCTTCGCCGTGGACGAGGACGTCGAGACCGATCTCTTCTTGCAGTTCGATGACCTGCTTGATTTCGGTCTTGAGGGCTTCCTTGTAGTCGGCGTCGGAAAGGGTGCCTTCGCGGTGGTCGGCGCGGGCCTTGCGGATTTCCTGGGTCTGCGGGAAGGAACCGATCGTGGTGATTGGCAGGGTGGGCAGCTTCAGTTCTTCGCGCTGGATCTTGATGCGCTCTTCGAAGGCCGGCTCGCGCTTGACTTCGCCCTCCGGCAGCTTTGCCACGCGGTCCACAACCGCCTGGTTGTGAATCGTCGTCGATTCTGCACGGGTGCGCACAGCACGGTCGGACTGGGCGAACGCCTCGGCTGCGGCCTCCGGGCCGGCGACAAGTGCCTGGATCTCGGCGAGCTTCTCGTCAGCAAACGACAGCCACGGTGCGACCTCGACCGGCAGGTTGCGCTCGGCCTTGAGGGTGTGCGGCACGTGCTGCAGCGAGGTGGAGGTGGAGATGGACACCGGGCGGCCGAGGGACTCGAGGACCTCGGTGCGTTCGCGCAGGTTGGCGGCCCAGACGTTGCGGCCGTCGATGATGCCGGCGACGAGGTGGGTGGTCTCCGGGATGGTGGTGCGGATGCGCTCCGGGTAGTCGGCGTCGGCGTCGAGGGTCCACGGGGCAAGGTCGACGTGGAGTGCTTCGACGCCGAGTTCGCCGAGGACCGGCAGGGCCTCGCGGGCGGAGCCGTACGGGGTGGTCAGGTACACGGAAGGGCGGTCCTCGCGGCCGAGCAGATCAGACCATGCCGAGCGCAGGTACTTGGCAATCTCGGCGTCCGGGGTGGACAGGTCGGCGACCACGGCCGGCTCGGCGATCTGGATCCACTCCACGCCGGCGTCCTTGAGGGCCTTAAATACCTCGGCGTAGGCGTCGACAAGCGCTGGCAGCAGCGACCACTCGGCAGGCTTGGACAGCGCAATGAGGGTGACCGGGCCAACGAGGAACGGGCGAACCTTGTGGCCGGCCTCGGCGGCTTCCTCGACGATGCGCAGGATGCGCTCCGGCACGGCCTTAATCTCCTGACCTGCCTCGATCTCCGGCACGAGGTAGTGGTAGTTGGTGTCGAACCACTTGGTCATCTCCAGCGGCACGCGGGTGGCGTTGCCGCGGGCGAGGGCGAACTCCTCGTCGAGGTCGGTGCCGCCCGGCACGAGGCCCACGGTCAGGGCGGTCTCGAGCACCTGGTCGTAGAGGGCGACGTCGGCGGGGATGGCGTAATCCTCGGTGAGGCCGAGGTCGCGCAGATGGTTGTAGTTGTTCACGCGGAGGGCGCGGGCGGTGGAGCGGAACGTGTCGGCGTCGATACGCCCTGCCCAGTAGCTCTCAAGCGCGTGCTTCAGCTCGCGGTTCGCGCCGATGCGCGGGTAACCCTCGATGGTTGCCTTGGGGAAGGTGGTCATGGTTTGTCCTTTATCTATTGGATGCCGATGCGGTCCAAGAAGTCCCGCGTGACGGCCAGGTTGTTGTGGGTGTACACGTGGAGTCCGCCGGTGCCGGCGTCCAAAATCTCCCGCGCAAGCTTGGCGGTGAGTTGCATGCCGGTTTCGTATTCGTCGTCAGCTTCGAGCAATTGCTTCTCGACGACCTCAGGCACCTCCAACCCCGACAACTCACCCATCCGGCGCACACGCTTCAGGGAAGTCATCGGCATAATCCCCGGAATCAACGGAATACGCACACCAGCCAGGCGTGCCACCTCGACAAAGTCCAGGTAATCCTGCGCCTCGAAGAAAAGCTGCGTAATCGCAAAATCGGCACCCAGGCGCTGCTTAGTCAGCAGCACATCCAGGTCATGGTCGAAATTTCGCGACTCCTCATGCCCCTTCGGGTAGCACGCAACCGACAGCGCGAGCTTGCCGGCGGCGAGGCGAAACGCCTCCTCTTCCTGCACCTCCTCAATGAGGTTGAGCAGGTCGGTGGCGTACTGCAGGTGGTGCTCCGGCATGCCCGTTTCGGGCAGGTCGCCGCGGAGTGCGAGGAAGCCGCGCACGCCGGCGTCGATAAGCGTGCGGATCCACTCGGTGAGCTCCTCGCGCGTACCCGCCGTGCAGGCAAGGTGAGCGATCGGACGCAGGTCGGTGGTTTCCGCGATTCGGGAGATCACCGCGGCAGTGCCTTCGAGCCACTCGCTGCGACGCGAGCTGGTCACGGAGACGTAATCCGGGTTGTAGGCGGCCAGGCCCGCAATGAGTTCGTCCATCTTGGCCACGCTGTCGGAGGGGCGCGGCGGAATGATCTCAAAACTCAACGCAGTGCGCTGGCGCTTCGGGCGGGGGCGGCGGATCACCGGAGCGCCCTCGCGGTCGATGGGTGCCGAGGCGGAAAGCCGGGTCGAAGGGGAGGCTTCGAACATGGCGGACCTTTCTCTCGGCTGGCTGTCATCGGGACTTGTTGCACCGTGGTTAAACGGTGACTTGAAACTTATGTTGCCCGTTTCCGCGCCACAATCAAGGTTGTCTATTTTGCTCGTTTACGCAGGTCATGCGGCTGGTTTTCGTGAATGTAAATACCGCACACTGAACCGCTTGGTTCATTTTTGCGTAACGCTTGGTACGGAGCCGTTCTGCGGGGGCTTCGCTACGCTAGACACCGAACCAATCGAACAAAACTTGAACCCGCTAAACAAAGGAGCCCACATGAACCTCAGGACCATCGGCATGGCCTACGCCCTCGCAAACCAAGGCCTGAAGTACTTCCGCGACCAAAACGACAAACGCGAGCGCGACATTTACCAGTCCCTCATCGACACGCTTAAAGACGGCGACCTCTCCGACCTCACCGACAAATTCGACCGCGACCAACTCCAGGAGCTCTACGGCGCCGCCCGCGCCGAAGCCGGCGAAATCACCCGCCAGGCCCACGAGCGCCTCGACCGCCGCCGCGCCGCCTTCGACGCCGACGCTCCCCTGCGCGCCGCCCAACTCGCCTTCCTTAAAGACCACGCCAAGGAGAAGAAGGACGAAGGCCGCAGCGTGCTCGGCACCATCGGCTCCGTGATCAAGTGGTCGACGCTCAGCGCCGTCGCCGCAGGTAGCGCATGGGCTGCGTGGGAGTTCTTCCTCAAGGAAAAAATCGCTGAACTTCGCGACGACTCCCCCGCCGACCTCGACCTCGTCTCGGTTGCCGAGGGCGGCGCTGGTCGTGCTGGCGGTGCTGGCGGTGGCGGGACCTCCACGCTGGTCTACTCCACCACTACCGAGGACGACCGCGAAGCACGTTCAGCCGACGATTCTGACGATTCCGCAGGCCGCCACCGCCTGGAGGACTAGCGCCACGTCCCTTCCGGGCCCGGCCCCGCCCCCGAACGCCTATACGTTCGCGCGCCAGCCGGCCATGAGGTGGCGGACGAGGCGATCGCGCACGTCGGGGAGCAGATCGGCCAGGGGTGAGGCAAGCGGTCGGGTGGCCACGATCAGTTCGGTGGCGAGCTGCAGCGCGGTTTGGCCGGGGGCGACGATGTTGTGGGGCACGGCTTCGTCGATAAGCAATTGCACGTTGTGCATGAAGGTCTCGCGGCGTTCGACGATGATGCGGGGGCCGTCAGCGGAGGGTTCGGCGGCAAGGGCGGTGGCGAGCATGCCGACGCCGGAGTCGACGATGGCCCAGACGAAGCGTTCAAAGCTGCCTTGGGGGTCGTTGTCGAAGTCGGCGAGGGTGCCGTTGAGGAGGGTTTGGAGGTTGTCGATGTAGACGACGGCGCAGGCGTCGTAAAGCGATGCGCGTGAGGGGAAGTGGCGGTAGAGGGTGGCGATGCCTACTCCGGCGTCGGCGGCGATGCCTTCGAGTGTGATTTCGGAGCTGGGGCGGGTTTGGATCTGTTGGAGTGTGGCCGTGATGATTTGGTCGCGTTTTTTGCGGGCGTCTGCACGCATGGCACTCCCCACTCTGGGTTTGACAGTGATTGAATTGGGGAGCACCATATCACGAGTTAAGTGATAGTCCACCCTACGGTTAGGGGACCGAATGTCTGCAATCCTGTCGGTACAGGGCCTTGTGCTGCGCAGTGGTGACGAGCCGGAGTCGTTCGACATCGGCCGCGGTTTGACCCTGCTCAACACGGCGCGCGAGTCCGATTCGACGCTGCTCAGCCTCGCGCTGGCGGGTCGCTTCCGCCCTGCAGAGGGCACGATTCTGCTTGACGGCGAACCGACCACCCACCACGACCGCTTCCGCGATATTGCGTTGGCGGGCGTGCCGGAGATCGACTCGATTGATCGTCTGGTGCGCGTGCGGGATGCGGTGCGGGAGCAGATTGCGTGGTCGCAGAGTTTCTTCAAGCGCACCCCGCGCAGCCCGGAGGCGATTAAGGCGCATCCGTACGTGGAGAAGTGGTTGGAGCCGCTGCAGTTGGAGGAGCTGGATCTGCTGGCCAAGGTCGGCGACATTACTCCGCTGGAGCGCTTCCGCTTGCGCGTGTTGCTTGCGTTGATTTCGCGTCCGGAGGCGAAGTTGCTCATTGTCGACGACATCGATCAGGTCCGTGACATGAAGTTGCGCAAGTTGCTTCTTAGCGACCTCCGCGGCGTCGCGGTCCACCTTCCCGTGATGGTGAATACGGTCAATGAGGAGGGGCTATGAGCGGCCTGCATATCGGAACCGATTTCCGGAAGTTTTTGAACGGCAAGCTCCCACCGCTTGCCCTTGTTGCCATCATGTTGCTGCCGTTGCTGTTCGGCGGTTTGTTTGTGTGGTCGTATTGGGATCCACTAGGCAATTTGTACAAGTTGCCGGTTGCGTTGGTGAACTCGGATGAGGGTGAGAACGGCGACCAGGTGGTTGACGAGCTGTTGGAGCAGCGTCCGTTGGATTTCCAGTTGGTCAGTGCCGAGGAGGCCAAGGAGGGCATTGCTAACGGCACGTATTACCTGGGTATGGAGATTCCGACGAACTTCTCTGAGGCTGTGACCAGCGTGAAGTCAGAGGATCCACATTCGGCGAAGATCAACATCACCTTGAATGAGACGAACGGTTTCATCCCGACGGTGTTGGGTGATAAAGCCGGTGAGGCGGTCGCGGTTGCGGTGTCGAACTCGGTTGGCGAGAAGGTGGTGGACCAGCTGTTCGTCGGCATTAATACGTTGTCGCAGGGCGTGCAGGACGCCGCGGATGGCGCGGGCAAGCTCGACGACGGTGCGAATAAGGCCAAGGACGGCTCGCAGAAACTCAACGACGGCGGCACGAAGCTCAACGACGGTATCCAGCAGCTCAATGACAAGGTGCAGCAGATGCCGGGTGCGGTGGGCAAGCTCGACGGCGGTGTGGCCAAGTTGCAGGACGGTGCGGCGCAGCTTAATGACGGCATCACCACCGCATCCGGCGGCGCCTCCAAGCTCTCTAACGGCCTGGATCAGTTGCAGGCGGGTACCCAGCAGTTGGGTGCCGGTGCGACGAAGATCGCCGGTGGCGTGGATAAGCTCACCGGCTTTGCTGGCACGTTGAACCAGGCGCAGGCGGCGTTGGCTGACGTCAATGCGAACCTGGACCGCGTGATCGCGGATCTGGACCGCTCCCCTATCCCGGGCTCGAACGAGTTGGCCGCGCAAGCTCGTGGCGTGAAGGCACAGTTGAACGCTGGTCCGCTGCAGGCGGTGCCGGGCAACGACCTGGTTGGCCAGTTGATGCAGTTGCAGGCCGGTGCGCACGAGTTGGCCACGCAGTTGTCTGATCCGACCGCGCAGTACCGCGGCGGCGTGGATAGCGCCGTAGCGGGTGCCCGCACTCTTGCGGAGGGTCTGGCCCGCCTGCAGGACGGTTCTGGCACGTTGCTGGCGGGTATTACGACGTTGAAGGACGGTACGTCGAAGTTGGTTGTCGCTGCGAATACGGCGACGGATGCGACCTCGAAGTTGGCGGCCGGCTCGAACCAGTTGGTGGTGGGCCTGAGCGATTTGAACGACGGCCTGGTGAAGCTTTCTGACGGCACCGGCGAGCTCTCCATGAAACTTGCGGACGGCGCCAAGGAAGCCCCGAAGTGGGAAGGCGAACGCCTGGACAAGGCGATCCACGCCGCCGCGGATCCGGTGACCCCGCAGCACACGGGCGACAGCGTGACTTACTTTGGTAAGGGTTTGAGCCCGTTCTTCCTGGCCCTGTCGCAATGGTTCGGTGTGCTGATCACCTACATGATCATGAAGCCGTTTAGCCGCCGCGCCATCGACTCGGGCGTGAGCGCGTTCCGCGTGATGCTGTACACGATGATCCCTTCCGTGATCATTGGCTTTGCGCAGTCTGTGGCGCTGTGGGTGGTGCAGGTTGGTGTGCTGAAGGTGGAGCCGCAGCACCCGGTGGCGCTGTTCGGCGTGTTGGTGTTCGTGTCGTGGGTGTTTATCTCCGCGATTATGGCGTTGAACACCACGTTGGGCCCGGCGCCTGGCCGTTTGGCCACGATGGCGTTGATGTCGCTGCAGTTGGTGGCGTCGAACGGCCTGTATCCGCCGGAGGTGCAGCCTGGGTTTATCCAGTGGGTGCACACGTGGGACCCGATGCGCTATTCGGTGGATTTGGTGCGCTACGCCCTGTTCGGTGCGCCGTCGTATGACCCGCGTCTGTGGACTGCGCTTACGGTCCTGTTGTTCGTGGCGGCCCTGTCCATCGCCCTTACGTGTTTCGCGCTGCGGAAGCGTCGCACGATGGCGTTCAAGGACCTGCACCCCGAGTTGACGGTGTGAGACGCCCCCTAGCCATCCTGCTGTCCGCCGCGCTTGTGCCGCTCGCGGTGCCACAGGCGCAGGCGTTGCAGTTGCGGTGCCACCCCGTGCATGTGATTCAGGCGGCGGGGTCCGGGTTTTCGCATTCGTGGCATCCGTCCGCGCGCGAGTCGCTTTTCGACGACACCTCCTCCCCCGCCGACGACCTCCAAACCCGCTTCGGCGCCCGGACGGTGTCCACGTTTCAGGTGAAGTACCCGGCCTCGCTGGGCCGCTTCAGCGTGTTCGGTACCTCGGGCAACGTCCCGGAAGGCACCGAGGCGGCCACGTATGGGGAGTCGGTGCGCTACGGCCGGGACGTGGCCACCTTGGAGATGGAGACCGTGGCCCGGCATTGCCCCGGCACCCGGTTCATTTTGATCGGCTACTCCCAGGGCGCCCACCTGGTCGGTGATGCAGCGGCGGAGGTTGCCGCCGGTCGCGTGCGGGGTGTGGGTGCGGATGACATCGCCGCCGTCCTTCTCTTCGCCGACCCCGCCCGCGCGCCGCTGGGTGACCCGGCGCCGCAGCAACCTTCGCGCCTCTACGCCGAACCACCTGCGGGCGTGCGCGGCCGCAACGGGGAGACAGTCCAGACCGGTGGCACGACGCTCAACCCCGCGTTCGAGGGCCTCGCCGGCACCCGCACCACGCCGTTTACCGGCTTGGAGGGCAAGGTGCTCTCCCTGTGCAACGGCGCGGACATGGCGTGCGCGACCGAGCCCACGAGCCCGCTGCGCACGCTTGCGGATGTGGCCATGCGCGATGTCACACCCGGCCCTTTCAACGCCATCACCGGCATCCGCGTCGCCCGCTTCCGCGACTTACGCGCGCAGGGGCTGCCGGTGCGCGAGGCGTTTGAGCAGTCGGGCCTCTCACTTATCGACGCCACCCTCATCCCCCAAATCATCATCGAAGCCACCACCGCCGCCACCGCCCTTGGGCAGCACGCGGCGGGCACCAGCACCACTCCCCCAGCCGAACAAGCCGCCATCGCGCTGCTCGCCGCACTGCCGGAGTTGGCCAAGGAGGGCGTGACCTGGCCGTGGTTGTTCCAGGCGCTTGAGCCTCTGCGCGATCAGGCGGCGCAATTGCTTGACGACGACACCACCGCCTGGCTCGATCTCACCCTCGAAGTGTTTCGCACCATCCATGCCGTGGAGCAGTTCAGTTGGCAGCTGCATCGCCTCGGCGTGATCCCCCGCACCCCAACCGGCACCGAAGGCCGCCAGGCCTGGGCGCATAGTACCGTAGCGGCGTTGTGCGGGCAGGTGCTGGATGTGACCGGCCTGCGCGCCACTTACGAGGATCCCCAGAACGCAGTGTTGGTGTCGTCGGCCCAGCGTGCTGGCGATTTCGGGCCGCGGCACATGTCGTATTACAAGTTGGGCTTCACTGACATCCCCGGTGGGTTCAAGGTGGGCGGCCAGACGGGTTATGACTATGCGTTGGGGTGGCTTGACCGGGTGGTGCGTGGGGTCGTCGCAAAGTAAATGCGCAAGAGAAAACCCGCCGGGCTTTCGCCTGGCGGGCTAGCTCACTGCGGGTTTACTTGTCCTCAGCGGGCTTGTTCTCTTCGGTGCCCTTGTCCTTGGACTCCGGCATCTTGTCGGAGGAGCCCTTCATCAGGGTCTCGTTGCCGGTCGCCTTGCCCACCATGTAGGAGGAGGTGTACTCACCTGCACCACATGCGCGCATGACGCCGTCGACTGCCAGGAGGCCGAGGGTGATCGCACCCAGAGCGCCGGCTGCGAGGCCGATCATCTGCGGGTTCTCGATAGCGAACGCACCCTGGATGCCAGCCGCACGCTGTGCACGGTTCTCGTCGTGGATGCCCAAACCGCGTTGGATCTGGTCGTTCGCCTGACGGATTGCCGCGTTGACCTGGGCGGAGACCTGCTCTAGGCCCGGGATCTGAACCTGCGACAGGATACCCAGCGGGATAGCCAGCAGCAGCGGCGCGGTCATGCCGACGATGCCGGCGATGCACGTGCCGTCGAGCTCAGAGGAGCCCTTGGTGGTCTGATTATTCGTCTCCTTGTTCAGGAGGAACTCGAAGTTGAACTCCTGAATGTCGTGGCTCTGTGCACCCTGTTCGGTGTAGCGGAAGAAACCACTCGGAAGACCGCACTCAGCCGGGTTGAGCGGCTTACCCTTGGCCTTCTGATCAGCAAGGCACTTCCTAGCCTTCTCAGCAAGATCCTTCGGGATGATCAGGTCTGCACCCTTATCGGTCGGCACAAGCTTGGTGCCGTTGCTCTCACCGACCACACCGACGTCCTTGACCGGATCCTTGAAGTACAGGTGAACAACAACGTCACCGTTCTTGGTGCTGTTGTCGATCGTGACATCCGGGAGGTTCTTGTTCGAGCCAGCCGGAGCACCGTTCTCGGTAACGGCACCTTCCTTCACCACACCCAGAATCAGGTTGCGGACAATATCGCCGTTGGAGTTTCGCTCCTCGACGCGGATCGTCTCACCAACCGTGCCCTTCTTCGGGGTGATGATGAACTTGCCGTTCTCGGTCTTCGTATCAGCGTGCTCGCCACCAGAAACCACAACGAAGGTGTTCTCCGGCTTGAGTGCCTCGAACTGACGCTCCTTACCTTCGATCACGTAGTCACGCTGCTGGTAGGTAACGGCGGACTTGCCCTGCGTGATCTTCAGGCGGTAGCGGTTGATTTCCTTACCGTTCTTGTCGAGCTCAACGACCAAACCGGACTTGCCAGCTGCGTTGGACTTCGGCTTCAGAATCCACTGACCGTTGCTGTCCCTCGGTGCCTGGAAGAATTCGGCACCTTCGAGGATCTTGAACGAGTTCTCCTGGTGCACCATGGTGGCGATGAACTCAGAGTTCGTCGAGACGGTGTACTCGCGATCCTTAACAGGTGCGTCAGTCAGCTCGAGCTCGTAGCGAGCCCAGACGCCACGCTTGTCCTTGACCTCGATAACAGCGGTGCCGGTCTCACCCTTCGGGCTGGTGATAATGAGCTTCTTATCGCGCTCCTGCACATCAACGAGGTTCTTGCCCTTGATGACCTCAAAGGTATCCGGGTAGTCCTTGACCTCGTTGAAGTTCACCTGTGCGGTGCCATTAACCGTCATGCGGCGCTTGATGGTCTCAACGTTAGCGTTGCGACCCGGAGTGACGTTGATGGTGTAACGCTCGTAGACGTATCCATCATCGGTCCGGTTCTCGATGACAACCTTGCCCTCAGCATCGGCCTTCAGGTCGAGTTTCAGGGTGTCCTTGCCATCCTCCGCATCACCTGCGATGAGGTCCTTGCCTTCGACGATGAAGAGCTTGTTGCCGCCCAGGTTGAGGAAGTTGTCCGCCGTGATGTTGTAGGTCATCTCACGGATCTGTGCTGGCTTCACGGTGTAGATGTACTTCGTGATGGTCTTGTATTCGACCTTGCCGTCAGTTACGAACGGCTGCTCTTCCTTGACGACGACGCGGCCGTCAGCACCCGGCTTGAAGTAGAGCTCAAAATCGTCATTTTCTTCAATCTTCGACTTCTCAGCCAGAAGATCCTTGCCCTCGACGATCTTCAGCTTGTTGCCCGGCGTCTGATTATTGCCAATGAAACCACGGAGCACACGAACGATCGAGCGATCAACAACATCGCGCTCGCGCTCTTCCTCGCTAACCTGACCAAGGTTTCGGGCAGGTGCAATGCGTACGGTCCACACTGCGGACAGAACTCCGTTCTTGTCCTTGATGTGGATGACAACGTTGCCACCCTTCTCGTTAACCGGAGTGCCGTCTTCGTTAGTCGGGTCGACGACAAGGGTCTTTCCGTCGTTGGTCTCAAAGATGCGTGCGACGTCCTTGCCGTCGACGATCTCCCAGGTCCAACCGTCCTTCAGGTTGATCTCTGCAGACCCGTTGTTCTCAATCGAGTCGTCACGCATGAACGGACCACCGTTCGGGTCCTTCACGATCTCCAGGGTGTAGTTGTACTCCACTCCCTTGTCGTCAGTGAAGACAATCTCGACGGTGCCCTCAGCGCCATCCTTCGGCTTGATTACCCAGTTCTTGCCGTCTTCGCTCTTGACGATCTGGACCAGGTTCTCACCAGACTTGATGGTGTAGCTGCCACCGCGACGCTCGATGATCGCCGTGGAGGTGTTCAGGATCTGGCGAGTGACGTCGAACTGAGAGTTCGTGTTCTCGACGGTGACAATGTTCTCGCGAACGTCGCCGCCTTCCTCGGTGATGCGAACAACGACATTGCCGCGAACCGACGGGTCCTTGACGTCAACCTTGAGCTTGTTCTCGTCTTCGACAACCTCAATGGAGCCCGGCTTCGGCTCGATGCGGTTGCCATCCTTGTCGACGAGGTACCACTCGTACTTCTCATTCTTGTCCCACGGAATCTCGCGGACGCGGTTCTCGCTGCCCGGATTGATCGTGTAGAAGAAGTTGTTGACCTTGATCTTCGTCTTGGTCTCGACGTTGATGGTGTCGCTGACCTTGATGCGATAGATGTGCTGGTTGCCCTGGTCGTCGGTGATCAGGATCTCCACGTCACCTTCACCCGTGAAGCCCGGCTTCGGGGTGATCTTGAGCTTGCCGTCTTCGGTGCGCTCAACGATGACGATGTCCTGACCCTTGATGATCTCGAAGGTCCAGGAGCTACCCAGGTCCTTCGGAAGCTCAATGTCCTTGGACTTTTCGCCCTTGATGAAGCCAGCGAAGTGGTGGTATTCGCGGATCTCCTTGACGCTCTCGTAGACCTTCTCGCGGTAGTAGTTCTCCACGTGGGTCAGCGTCTGTGTTTCAACCGGAACTGGATCCGGCGTGATGGTCTTCGTCGTGGTGACGGTCGTGCCCGGGACGTGCTTCTCGGTGATCTTGACCGGGGTGGTCGTCACGGTCTCCACAGTTTCGCTCGGCTCACGCGTGATCGTCTCGGTGACTGCGGTGACGGTCTCGGTGTACGTGGTCGGCTTGCCAGGCTTGGTTTCCGTGGTCACGTACGGCTCAGGCGTAACCACCGTGGTCTCCACCTTCGGCTTGCCGTTGACCGTGGTGGTGACATAGTTGGTCAGCGGCGTCGGGATCACGGTCTTGGTGACCTCTTCGCCCGGCACCGTGGTGCGGGTAACAACCGTGCTACCCGGAACCGTGGTCTTCTCGTTCTTGGTTACCGGCGGCAGGGTACGGGTGGACGTGATCGTGGTAGCCGGCAGCGTCTTCGTCGTAACGGTTTCGACTGGCTTCTGCGGGACCGTCTCAGTGACGGTGCTCGGATCCAGCGTTTCCGTGGTGACCGTGGTGGTCGCCTCCGGCGTGGTGTAGCTGGTAACGGTGATCTTGCCGTCCCAGTCCTTCTTGTTCGGGTTCAGGCCCGGCTGCTCGTTCGGGATGATGCGCTGGAACGTCAGGTTCAGGCGACGCGTCATCGTGTAGTTGTAGTTCTTCGGCACGATGATGGTGACGTACGCGTCCTTCGGGTACTTCGACTTGAAACCATCGAGGATCTTGCGGTCGGGAACCAGAGCGTAGTTCGGCTTTCCGCTCTTGGTGTCCACCGTGACGTGCACCAGGCTGAAGCCGGTAAGTGCACGGAACTGAGCGCCGTCAACAGTGACCGGGTTCTTGTCACCCGGGTCGCTGGTGTCCGGACGGCCGTCATAGATCGCGCCACGAACGTTGTTCAGGGACGTCAGGTCGTTGCCCAGCAGCGCACGGAGTACGGTGGTCTTGACCTTGATGGCGTGGGTCCTATCCTCGCCTTCCTTGTGCTTCTGGTAGTCCTCCATGAGCTTGGTGACGACGTTGATCGCTGCGTAGCGCACGTCCTCGTCGATGTACTCACCGTTGCCGTAACGACCGGAAGCACCGGTCAGCTTGCGGACTTCGTAGCCCGCCTTGGTGTTGTCCCAAGGGTTCGACAGGCCCCAGTCGATGCACCAACCGTTGCCGTACTCGGTCGGAAGCAGGCCGATCGAACCGTTTCGCTCGTTCTTGCTTTTCTTAACGGCCTCGAAGTATTCGTGAAGTTCCTTTTCACTCATCTTCTCGTAGGCGTTCACCGTGAGGTAAGAGTCTGCGACGGTTGCAGCAGTTGCCTCAGGCGCTACCACGGCGATCGTGCCAGCCACAGTGGTGGCGGAAATAAGCGCAGTCATGACGCGCTTCTTCAAATGTGCGTTCTTCAACGGCTTCAATCCTTACAACTCGGAGGAGATATTCGAAGCAGCCTTGAGATCACCTGAACACGGATCTCCAAACTGATAACTACATATTTAAGCGCAATATCGGCTTGGAGAATAGTCCGAAACCCCCTACAGAAAGCCAAAACGCCAGATCAACACCAAAAACTTAGAAACCTGACCCTCTGAACTGGACGTTTAGACAGTACTCAGGAAGAAAACCACAAGGTGATTTTCACCACAATCCGAGCAATTGTTCAACAAATCCTCAAAGAACGCCGAAAGCCCGAAGCCAAGTCGGCTTCGGGCTTTCAGGGATCAGAACGATCTACTTCTTGGATTCGTCCTTCTTGTCCTTTGCGCCAGCTTCCTCGGACGGCTTTTCAGCCTGGTCCTTGGAGCTCTTGCCGGAGGAACCGTACATCATCCATTCCTGACCGGTGGCCTCACCGATCTTGTAGGACGAGGTCATCTCCCCCTGGCCGCAGGCACGCAGCACACCGTCGATCAGGAACAGACCGAGCGTGATTGCGCCGAGGGAACCAGCGGCGAGGCTCAGCATCTCCGGGTTGGCAACGTTGAACGCGCCCTGGAAGCCAGCTGCGCGGCGAGAACGGTCCTCGTTGTAGATACCCAGACCGCGCTGGATCTGGTCATTCGCCTGACGGATGGCGTCGTTCACCTGAGCGGACAGACCTTCAAGGCCTGGGATGCGAACCTGGGAGAGGATACCCAGCGGGATGGCCAGCAGCAGCGGCGCAGACAGGCCGACGATGGAGGCAATGCACTTGCCGTCGAGCTCAGAGGAGCCCTTCTGGCTGCCGTTGGTGTCCTTCACATTGATGGTGGCTTTGATGTTGACCTTGCGCTCTACGCCCTTAGCTGGGACGCCGTTTTCGACACCACCGATCCAGAGGTAGTCCCACTTACCGTTCGGGATTGCGCCCGGATCGACGATGATCTGGTCGCCTTCGCGCTTGACCTTATTCGGGTCGACCGGAACACACTGGGCGTCATTGCACACCTTGATCTCAACACTGTTGCTGCCGCCGGTGATATTGAAGGTCCAGCCATCCTTGGCGTTACCCTTCGGCTCGCTGATGGAGATCGACGGCGTCGTGGTGTCGCCCTGCGATGTCGGCGGGATCTCGAGCTCGACGATGCGGACCGGGTTGCCCTCAGGGTCGCGCTCTTCGACGAGGATCTTGGCGTACTTCTGCTCGGTCGGAGTGATCTGGAGGCTACCGTCCTCCAGCTTCTCCTCTTTAACAAAGTCGCGGCCGCGGATGATGTTGAAAGTGTTGCCCGGGGTGCCCGGGTTGATCTTGCCGTCGAGCTTCTCGATGTAAACGCGACGCTCTTCCTTGAAGTTCAGCGGCTTCGGGTCGGACACGATCTTGATGACGTGACGCTTGACCACAACATCGCCGCGGGTCTCCACCACCGTGACGGTCTTGCCAACGGAGCCCGGCTTCGGCGTCAGGATCCATTCGCCGTCCTTAGAGGGGTCAACCTCGACCCACTCGGAGCCGTCCTGAACAACGATCTTGTTCTCGTTGCGGCGGGTGATCTTGAAGGTGCCGTTCTCGGTGAGCTTGAAGTCGTTGTTGATGGTCGTGTTGCCGGAGTTCTTCTTCGTGCCATCAACGGTGAAGATGTAGCGGTACACAACGTGACCGTACTCATCCTTCACCTCAACAACAGCGCGGCCTTCCTTGCCGTCCTTCGGTTTGACGACGAAACCGCCATCCTGCTTCTCAACAGCAATGATGTTCTCACCCTCGGTGATTTCGAAGGTGAAGTTCTTGTTCAGGCGGAAGTCGGCAGAAGCGTTGCCGACGAGTTTGATGTCGTCTTTCTGCACCTCAACCGGCTTGACGTTGAAGATGAAGCGCTGGAACGGCAGGTCACGAGAGTTGAGGTTCTCGACGACAACCTTGCCCTCAGCACCCGGCTTGAACTTAATTTGGCCGTTCTTCAGGTCAGAAGCCTCGAGGTTCACCAGGTTCTCGCCCTCGGTGATGCGCACGACCTGACCGTCCATCACACCAGAGAAGGTAACGAGAGAGTTCGACTCAACGTCCTTGACCTGCTCTTCGACCTCGCCCTTCTTCACGTGGATGGTGTAGGTGGCGATGAGCTTGCCCTGTGCGGTCTCCTCAACAACGATGTCGCCCTCGAAGCCCGGCTTCGGCATGATGCGGTAGACGCCGTCTTCCCGGATCACGGTGGCGTTCTCATCGTTCTTGGTGACCTTGATCGTGTTCGGGGTACCAGCTGCGTCACCCGGGGTGATCTTCACAGTGTTGCGATCGATGACGTCGTACTCGACGTTGCCCGGTGTGAAGTCTTCCTTCTCTGCCGGCTTCGCAATGAAGGTGTAGACGCCTACCAGGATGCGGTCCGGGGAGTTCTTGATGGTCTTGTACAGGTTGAAGGTCGCGGTGTCGTTGGTCTTGTTGGTGACCGTGAACTTGTTGCCCTCACGCTTGACATTCCAGTTGTCCCGGTTGTAAGCGGAACCTGCAGGCTCAAAGATGAAGCCGTCGCCTTCGGCCACGATCTCGCGGGATTCGCCCTCGACGATGTTGTGCGTCTGGACGTCGACCAGCACGTTCGTACCCTGCTTGATGGTCAGGGTGTAGGTGTAAACGTTGCCGTCCTTGTCGGTGGCCTCGATGACAGCATTGCCCTCAGCACCCGGCTTCGGCGTGATGATCCAGAAGCCCTCATCGTTCTTCTCGATGCTCTGGATCAGGTCCTCGCCAGACGTGACCTTCGGCTGTTCCTCAACATCCTTGATCTCAAGCTTGTAGGAGTTGGCATTACCGATCACACGGGTCTGCGTGTAGCGGTCAGCAAATGCATCGATGTTGAAGATATAGTTGCTCTCGTTACCGGTGCGCTTGCCGTTGATCTCCTCGTACACCTTGATCTTTGCGGTGCCACGGGAGTTCTTCTTAGCGGTGACCTCAATGCCACCTTCGACAGCCTTGGTGTCGATGATGCCGCCGCCTTCAACGACCTCGTAGTTCCAGTTCTTGTCAATCTGGATGGTCTGCTTCAGGTTGCCAGTACCAACGTTGAAGTAGTGGTCGTTCACCACTGCCTCAGTCTCAACGATCTTCTCGGTCTTCTCGTTGACCACGTTGATGATGTATTCGTGGCGGTTGCCCTCAGCGTCTACGACAACGATGCGAACCGTGCCGCGGCCTTCCTTGACCGGCGTGATCTCCAGGACAGCCTTGCCGTTGACAATCTTCTTCTCAACCTTGACCAGGCCGTTCGAATTGTCGACGAACTCGATTTCCCAGTTGCCGAGCTTCTCAACCTCGATCTGGCGGGACTTCTCGGACATGTTGAAGTCGATGGCGTACTTGTAGTTGCGGATGTAGCGCTCCACAATCTTCGTACGCTCGACCTCGGTGACGTTGGTCTTGGTGACATGAGCAGTCACTGTCGTCGTCTTTGGCGCTGCGGTGACAGTTGCGGTCTCCGTCTTCGGCGTTGCGGTGACAGTTTTAGTCGTGTACACCGGCTCAGCCGTCTTCGTCACATACTTGGTCTCCTTCGGAGCATCCTCAGTGACAGTCGGGGTAATCGTCTTGGTCGTGGTGGTCAGAACCGGCTCATCGACGTAACGGGTGACGGTCTTCTGCGGGGCAGTCTCGGTCACCGTGGTCGGCTCGACCTCGCGGGTGTAGGTCTCGGTGTTGTGCTCAACACGCGGACGCTTCGTGGTGGTCACGGTCTTATCCGCCTGCACCACAGTTTGGGTCGTCGTTACGTCCTGCGAGACAACCTCGGTCTTGGTGATGGTCGGCTGCTCAACGACCTCCTTGTGGTGCTCAGGCTGGACGTAGTGAGTCACCGTCGAGGTGCCTGCCGGACGGGTGACAGTCGTCGTGACCGGATCAGCGGTCTTAGTCACCGTCTCGCGGACGATGTTCTTCTTCGGCTCGTAACCCTCAAGACCCGGCTGCGCAATGATAATGATGCGCTGGTTGGTCGGCTCCTTGGTCAGGTCCTCGTAGACGTTGTAGGACTTCGGCACCAGAACGGTGACGTACTCACCGGTCTTGACCTTCAGCTGGGAGAACGCCTGCTCATTCTTGTACAGGAAGAAAGCAGACTGACCAATCGGGTTGCCGTAGTTACGGCGAATCTCAAAGCCCGTCCACTTCAGGAACTCATTGGCGGAAACCTCAGGCGGCTTCGTGCCGGACTGGAACTTAAAGTCGCCCTGAATCAGGCCACGCATCTTGTCCAGCTGTTCCAGGTTGTTGGACAGCAGTGCCTGGAGAGCGAAGTTCTTCTTACGAACTTCCTCGGTCTGGCCAGCGTAGTAGCTGTCCAGCATGGTCTTGGTCAGGTTGATGGCGGCCTTCTCAATGTCCGGGTGGATGTTGAGATCGCCGCCCATGTTGCCGTTAAACCCGTAATAACCAGAGGTGCCGTCCAGACGACGAACATCAAACTGGGTGTAGTGCTGCGGCACGTCCAGGTGGGCATCGATGCACCAGCCCGGACCGTAGGCCGTAGTCATCAGGTCCATGCTGCGGTTGACCTTGAGCGTCTTGTTGTACTGCAGTGCAGCGTCGTAATCGCCCTGATCCAGTGCTGAGTAGGCGTTTGTAATACGCGGGTCAGCGTCAGCGGTCGGAGCTACGACCGTTACGCCACCAAAAGCCACCGTGGCGGAAACCAGGGTGGCCAGGACGCGCTTCTTCAGATGTGCGTTCTTCAACGGCTTCATTCCTTACAAGTCGGAGGAGATATTCGAAGCAGCCTTGAGATCACCTGAACACGGATCTCCAAACTGATAACTACATATTTAAGCGCAATATCGGCTTGGAGAATAGTCCGAAACCCCCTACAGAAAGCCAAAACGCCAGATCAACACCAAAAACTTAGAAACCTGACCCTCTGAACTGGACGTTTAGACAGTACTCAGGAAGAAAACCACAAGGTGATTTTCACCACAATCCGAGCAATTGTTCAACAAAGCCCATTTCAGGCGCAGAGAGGGCCTGGGCTTTTGTCGCCGCGCAGGCGCTTCAGCACATTTTCAGCGGAAATCAAGCACATCGGTACGCCCACCCCAGGAACGGTCGTGGCTCCGGCGTAGTACAGCGCTCCCAGCTTCTTCGAAGCATTCGCGCCCCGCAGAAACGCCGACTGCTTCAGCGTGTGCGCCGGCCCGATCGCCCCACCCGACCACGCGTGGTAGCGGTCGCGGAAGTCTGCAGGACCGAGCGTTTGCTTAACGACGACCCTCTCGCCCAGGCCCTCAACCCCACACCACTTCTCGATCTGTGCAATGGCAGCGTTGGCAATCAGGTCCACCTGCGGGGAGGCCCCATCGCGGTACATGTTGCCGTGGCCGATCGTCTCCTCGGCGGCGACGGGCACGAGTACGAACAGGTTCTCGTCGCCTTCGGGCGCCACGCCGGGGTCGGTCGCGCTCGGCTTGGACACGTAGATCGACTGCGACGCCCCCAACGGCCGCGCAGCCGGTTTGCCCTCGAAGACGGTGGCGAAGTCATCGTCCCAGTCCTCGCTGAACAACAGGTTATGGTGGGCCAACTCGGGGATCTCACCCTTCACGCCCAGCATGACCAGCACGGTGCGCAGGCCCGGATCGCGGCGAGAGAACCACGACTCGTCGTACGTGCGCAGCTTCGGCGGCAGCAGCCGGGTTTCGGTGTGGTGCAGGTCGGCACACGAGATGGTGAGGTCGGCGGGGATGAGGGTGTCGTCGATAAGCGAGATGCCCGTGGCCCGCCCACCGCTGTACGTGATGGAAGCGACGTCCGCGTTGAAGCGGAACTTCACGCCCTGCCCGAGCGCCAGCTCGTAGAGCGCATCCATCACCGCCGCGAACCCACCCTGCGGATACAACACGCCCTGGGTGAGGTCCGTGTGGCTCATCAGATGGTACATCGACGGCGTGCGCGCGGGATGCGACGACAAAAACACCGCAGGGTACGTCAGCATCTGGCGCAGGCGCATGTCCTTGAACTGGCCTGCGACGAAGCGATCCAGCGGCTCGACCAGGTAACGCAGCAACTTGCCGTACTGGCCGCGGATCTTGGCAAAGGGCTTCAGCGTGGAAAAGGTGGTGTAGAGGAAGTAGCGCAGCGCCAGGTCGTAAGTTTCGGCGGCGCGGTCGAGGTAACTGGCCAGTTGGGCGCCGGCGCCGGGCTCGATGCTGTTGAAAAGCCGGATCGCGTTGTCGCGGCCCGACTCCACGTCGATCGGGTCGTGGTTCTCGGGGAAGAGCCGGTATGCGGGCGTGAGCGGCTTGAGATCCAGCACGTCCTCGGTGCGCTTGCCAAAGAGTGCGAAGAAGTGGTCGAAGGCATCCGGCATGAGGTACCAGCTCGGGCCGGTGTCGAAACGGAAACCTTGGACGGTTTCGTTGCCGGCGCGGCCGCCATGCGAGCCGAGGCGCTCGACCACCGTGACCTCGTAACCCTCCCGCGCCAGCAGCGCCGAGGTAGCCAAACCGGCAGCACCCGCGCCGATCACCACCGCAGTTGTCATAGCCCAACCCTCGCAATCGCCTTCGCCGTCAGCGCAACCTTGCGACGCTGCGGCACGCTGATGCGCTGCTGCGTCAACTGCGCGGCCGGGGTGCGCTCCGCGATCTCCGTGAGTTCACGAAACAGCGCCTCCGCGGCCGCCACTCCCCCACGCACCCCGCGGGGCAGCAACGGGATCGCCTCCAAGGCCTGATCAAGTTCGGTGTGGATGGTGGTGGTGATGGCGTGCTTGGTGTCGTCGTCAAGCATGCGCCCAAAGTACGCCCGCCCGAGACTGCCCTGATCCTCCCCGAAATCGCGCAGGAAGTTGATGCGCTGGAACGCTGCACCAAGCGCGCGGGCGCCACGCTGAAGTTTCTCGGGATGGGGTGCCTGGCGCTCTGGGAAGAAAATGTCCAAACACATCAAGCCAATCACCTCGGCCGACCCATATATATAGGTCTCCAACTCCGCCGGGGAAAAAGCGTGCGGGTTGAGGTCCGCGCGCATCGACGCGAAAAACGCCTCGAGGTGCTCCGCGTTGAGGCGACAACGCCGATACGTATTCGCCCACGCGTGCAGCACCGGATCCGTGTGAAAGCGCTGGTTAGGGGCCTGGAGTACCTGCTCCTCGTAGGCGTTAAGCAGGGTCTCGGGGTCTGCGTAGGCCTGCTGCGCGGCACCGTCGACGATCTCATCTGCGATACGCACCACCGCGTAGAAATTACGAATATCGCGCCGCACCCCCGGCGCCAACACCTTCGTAGCCAACGAAAAACTCGTCGAATACTGCGCAATCACCTGAGCAGCCGCACGATCCGCCATCGTGTCGTAACGGGAAAGGTAAGAGTTCACGCAGGCGCTTTCTATTTGCAGACTTTTCCGGGAGCTTACCGCGCAGCAACCGCTGCCTGGGCCCCTGGTGACCACCAACGCCAAAGGCCAGGTCCCCGGGAGGACCTGGCCTTTGTGTTCCTGTGGAGCATAGGAGAATCGAACTCCTGACATCCTGCTTGCAAAGCAGGTGCTCTACCAACTGAGCTAATGCCCCGTGCCCTTTCGGGCTGTGGGCCTAGCAAGAATCGAACTTGCGACCTCATCGTTATCAGCGATGCGCTCTAACCGACTGAGCTATAGGCCCTGGGAACGAATAGGAATATTACAGAGCACTGCTATAACCGCCAAATCGCCAGGTTGTTGCGGGTTTTTACGCTTATCGTCTAGCTCGTTGTGCATTGCTACTAGACGACCCGCCTGCACCCTCCACATATCCCCAGGTGATGTTGGCGATGGTTTTCAGTATCAGCGTGATCGTCTGGTTCGCCGGAACGGGAGCTAGACGATCAGGGCACAACAACCGCACTCCAACGACACCTCAACGACACCCTCGCGGAACGGGGGTACTTTGCGGGGGTAGGAGGCCTGCACAAATTGGTGAACAATCCGCCCAACCTGGCCTTTTCGCCACTCAGCAGCGCCCCAAGACGGCGCCAAAACCTGTTTTTATACGAGCGTGACAGGCAAAACTCCTGGTGAGGGCCAGATCCCAAGTTGTATACCCATCCATATACAAAACAATGCATAGTATACTGCTCCTCCGGATTGTTGAACGAACCGAACCGGAGCGCAAAAGATCGTTCAACAACCCAACGCGACACCCCTAAAATCAGCTCGGATTGATGAACAATCCGCACGATAAACGGGGTGAAAACGTTGAACAATCCAAAATAAACGTTGAACAATCCGGCCTCGAAAGGGCCGAAAATTCGACGGGTTTACCAGCGCATACTTGGTGCATAAACTCGAGGGCAGCAAAGGAAATGCGGTGTTTACCGCAAACACCGCACATAAGTAAGGAGCAGGAAAATGCGCGCAGCACTTCGTACCGGTCTCGCAGCAGCCCTCGCCGCCACCGTCGCCTTCGGTGGAGTTGTTCCGGCTAAGGCTGCAGAGCCTGCTGACGTTGTCGTCGATAATCAAGCAATCTCCGCGGAGCTCATCGACTCCGACGGCGACGGCATCCCCGACATCTGGGAGCGCAACGGCGTTGTCCTCGAGGACGGCACCGTGCTTAACCTGCCTGCTTACGGTGCTGACCCGAGCCGGCCGGACCTGTTCCTCCAGCTCAACTGGATGGAGTCCGAGTACAAGACCCTCGGCTGCGACGCCGATCCTTCCGAGGCTTGCGCCAACGCCAACACCAAGGAATACGGCGTGAAGGCCGAGTCCCTGCAGGAGATGGTTGATCTTTTCGACGACCACGGCATCAACCTCCACGTCGACGCCGGCGAAACCTTCAACAACATCCCCGGCTACGAGGCTCGCGGCGGTGAGACCCTGAAGTACGTCAAGAACTACTTCGAGAACGAAAGCCAGGGTTCGAAGCTGCTGAACAACATCGACGAGATGCTCGGTGAGCGCCAGAACATCTTCCGCATCGGTGTTATCGGCGACCAGATCGACGCCTACAACCTGTCGTCCGGCGCCTCGCTGGTCAACGACACCTCGTTCTTCGTGGCTAACCACCGCTTCATGAACTCGGAAGAGATGCTGCGCAACACCATCCTGCACGAGCTAGGCCACACCCTCGGCCTGCGCCACCAGGGTGCGCACGCGGTGGTCAAGGACATCCAGGGCATGCGTCTGGATACCTCGGCCTACAAGTCGGTGATGAACTACGACTACCAGTTCGACTACTTCAACTACTCGGAGAAGCCATACCTGCTCGACACCCCGTTCGGTGTGCGCGAGGTTCCGGCGGACTGGGAAGCACTGGCCATCAACGCTTGGCGCATCGGTGCCCGCGGTGTTGCCTCGGCTCCGTCGCAGGAAGGGGCGGTCAACGACCCGGCTCCGAAGGAGCAGCCTGAGGAGGAGCAGCCGGCAGAGCAGCCAGCACCTGAGGCCGAGAAGCCCGCTGAGAACCAGCCGGAAAAGCCCGCCGAGAAGCCAGCCGAGCACGAGCAACAGGCTGAGCAGAAGGACAAGCCGGCTCCGGTTGTTGAGAAGGACGTCAACGTCGCGGCGATCGTCGCCCCGATCGTGGCAATCCTGGCCTTGATCGGCATCGGCTTCGCGGTGATGAACATGATGCCGGGCCTGGGGTTCTAACCCAGCACAAGTCAGCACAGAAAAGACTTAACGCGCCCCGGGAGGTACGACCCGGGGCGCGTTTTGGTGTCGTCGATAAGCGCTATTTTGCCCTGTTAGACATGGTGTAGCGCACACCACCGACGAGGTCCGCGACGGCGTTGTACATGATCGCGGTCAGTGGCGCCATGATGGACATGAACACCACGCCGGCCAGGCCGAATAGGGCCGCGGCCATCATGGCGAGTTTCATGTCCACGACCTGGTCGCCGCCCACGCCGCCGATGAGCGAGTTGATGGACTCGACCACCCCGGCGCGGTCCAGCGCGAGGTACACCAGCACTGCGGCGAGCATCCAGGCGATGAACCCGAACAAGGCAAGCAGCGTCGCAACCTTAAAGACGGATCCGGCGCTGACGTTCCGGATTGTCACTTTGCGAGCGGCCATGGGCTACTCCTTCGCATCGTCGAGGGTCTTCTGGCCGGTTGCCACGGCAGTGGCTTCCTCTTCGCCCTCGTCTTCGACGTTGCGGTCGATGGCAAGCAGTTCCACGCCGTCGTTGAGGTCCACGAGGCGCACGCCCATGGTTGCGCGTGACGACGGGCGGATCTGGTTGACCTCAGTACGGATCACGCCACCCGCGGAGGTGATGGCGAAGATCTGGTCCTCCTCGGTCACGGCCAGGGCGCCGATGAGCTTGCCGCGCTTCGGGGTGTACTTGAAGGTCATCACACCCATGCCGCCGCGGCCCTGGGTGTTGTACTCCTCGATGGCGGTGCGCTTGCCGTAGCCGCCGGAGGTGGCCACGAGCAGGAACTGGCCGTCTTGGACGACGGTCATGGCGAGCAGTTGGTCGTCGCCACGGAAGCGCATGCCCTTCACGCCGGCGGTTGCGCGGCCCATCGGGCGCAGCTGCTCGTCGTCGGCGGAGAAGCGGATCGCCTGGCCCTGTTCGGAGACGAGCAGGATGTCATCGTCCTCACCGACAAGCGATGCGCCGATGAGGGCGTCGCCTTCGTTGAGGTTCAGGGCGATCAGGCCAGAGGAACGTGCGGATTCATAGTCGGTCAGGCGCGACTTCTTCACACGACCATCGCGGGTGGCCAGGACCAGGTACGGAGCGTCCTCGTAGGACTGGATCTGGATGACCTGGGCGATCTTCTCTTCCGGCTGGAACTCCAGCAGGTTAGCCACGTGCTGGCCGCGGGCCGTGCGGCCTGCTTCCGGCAGTTCGTAGGCCTTGAGGCGGTAGACGCGGCCGAAGTTGGTGAAGAACAGGATCCAGTCGTGGGTGGAGCAGATGAAGAAGTTCTTCACCACGTCGTCCTGCTTCAGCTCAGCGCCACGCACGCCCTTGCCGCCGCGCTTCTGGGACTTGTAGGCGTCCACCTTGGTGCGCTTGGCGTAGCCCGTGGAGGTGATCGTGACCACGACGTTCTCGCGGGCGATGAGGTCCTCTTCGGTCACGTCGCCGGTTGCGGCAACGATCTGGGTGCGGCGCTCGTCGCCATACTTGTCGACGATCTCACCCAGCTCCTCGCCAACAATCTGACGCTGACGCTCCGGCTTGGCCAAGATGTCCTTGTAGTCGGCGATTTGTTCCTCGATGGCTGCGAGGTCGTCGACAATCTTCTGACGCTCCAGCGCTGCCAGGCGGCGCAGCTGCATGGCCAGGATTTCGTTGGCCTGGATCTCGTCGACATCGAGAAGCTTCATCAGGCCCTGGCGGGCGTCGTCGACAGTCGGCGAGTTGCGGATCAGGGCAATGACCTCATCCAACGCATCCAGCGCCTTGACCAGACCACGCAGGATGTGGGCGCGCTTCTCGGCCTCGTCCAGGCGGTACTGGGTACGGCGGACGATGACTTCGATCTGGTGCTTGACGTAGTAACGCAGCATCTGATCCAGGCGCAGGGTGCGCGGCACACCGTCGACGATGGACAGCATGTTGGCAGAGAAGTTTGTCTCCAGCTGGGAGTGCTTGTACAGGTTGTTCAGCACGACACGCGGCACAGCGTCGCGCTTGAGGGTGACCACGATGCGCATGCCCACACGGTCGGAGGACTCGTCCTCGATCTTGGAGATGCCCACCATCTTGCCGTTGGTGACCTGCTCCGCAATATTGTGGATGAAGTTATCCGGGTTGACCTGGTACGGCAGCTCGGTGATCGTGATGACCTGGCGGTTGCCAATCTCCTCGATCTCCGTCACGCCACGCATGCGGATGGAGCCGCGGCCGGTGGTGTAGGCGTCCTTAATACCCTGATCGCCCACGATGAGGCCGGCGGTTGGGAAGTCCGGGCCCTTCACGCGCTCCATCACGGCGTCGAGGGTGGTCTGCTCGTCCGCGTCGTGGTTGTCCAGGATCCACTGGATCGCGGCCGCCAGCTCATTCAGGTTGTGCGGCGGGATGTTGGTGGCCATACCCACGGCGATGCCGTTGGAGCCGTTCATCAAGAGGTTCGGCACACGGGACGGCAGCACGGCTGGCTCTTGGGTTTTGCCGTCGTAGTTCGGGTTGAAGTCGACGGCGTTTTCGCGGATGTCGCGCACCATCTCCATGGCCAGCGGAGTCATCTTGCACTCCGTGTAACGCATAGCAGCTGGGCCGTCGTTGCCCGGCGAGCCGAAGTTACCCTGGCCATCCACCAGCGGGTAGCGCATCGCCCACGGCTGCGCCATACGCACGAGGGTGTAGTAGATAGCGATGTCACCGTGCGGGTGGAAGTTACCCATGGTGTCTGCCACCGGCTTTGCACTCTTCACGTAGGAGCGCTCGGGGCGGTAGCCGTTGTCATACATTGCGTAGATGATGCGGCGGTGGACCGGCTTCATGCCGTCGCGCACATCTGGGAGTGCACGACCGACGATCACGCTCATGGCGTAATCGATGTAGCTGGTCTGCATCTCCTCATTGATATCGATTGGTTGAATGCGGTCGATGCCGCTTGAGGTCTCGTCAGCCATGTTTATGGAGTTTACCGGGCTTCTGTGGCTTTTTCCGTCACGACCATGGAGCGCCGTGGTATCAAAGTGGTATGGCTATGACGCTCCGGTTGACCGCAGACGAAGACAAAGCGCTCGTTTTACTCGCATCCGCATGGGGGTGCTCCAAGCAGGAAGCCGCGCGTCGTGCGGTGGTCTCCTCCGCAACGCGTTTGCTTGACGACGCCACCGTCACCGACCTCGCACGCTCCCTCATCCCCGGCTACACCGCCATGGAATCGCGCATCCGGCAGGCCCGCTCGTGATGGGCTTGAGTGCAGAGCAGTTGCTGGCCATCGCCGACGAGTACTGCGACGTTCACGGCTGCCACGTGAAGTCCTTCGGGTTTCTGGCGGCGTGCGCTGCCGTGCCGGGCTCCCGGTTCCACGGCATCCCTGTCTTCGACTCGGTGGACGCCGCCGCCGAGGCCTTGTCCTCTTCTATTACTGTGCTCGCACCGCTGTCGTCTGGCAACGAGGGATTCGCCGTGGTCGCCGCAGAGGTGTATCGGCGCTGGGCGGGATAAACGGGATAAATCCGAAAACTCGCATTACAGGTGTCTAGGGGTATAGTCGAAAAGTTCTTATAACTTATTGGAGGCAGCCATGAAGTTCAGTCGCACCGCAATTGCGGTCGCCACCACCGCCGCGTTGTTGGGCGGCGGTGTTGCCCTGCCCCACTCCCCCGCAACCGCCGCCACCTCTCAAGCCTTCCTGTCCGGACTCACGTGGCCGGTCAAGCAGGTTACGCCCGGCGGTACCGTGGAGATCGCCCCGCAGGGCTCCATCCCCAGCAACGTGCGCTTCGAGGGTTCCGACGACTACCTGGGCTACCGGTTCAGCACCAACCCACGCACCGGCGTGGTCACCATGCACGTCGCCGAAGACGTGATCCCCAACCAGCGCACCCAGTTCATGATCACCGGCAGCGACGGCGTGCGCGCACGCAGTTTCCCCATCATGATCCACGTCGTCGACACCATCGGCGAGATGGCAAAGAAGTATCCCCTGTCGTACTACCCAGCGTTCACCGTCGAAGACAGCTCCGATTCGGTGCTCTCCGTAGCGCAACTGCAGGGTGACTTCCCCGAAGGCACCCGATTCGAAGTCACCGCTCCCGACCATTTCAAGGTCACCGCAGCCGCCAACGGCGATCTGTCTGTCACGCAGCTCGATCCGGTCAAGCCAGGCTCCAAGAGCGCAGCCAGCGTGAAGGTGGTGTACCCCGACGGCTCGTTCCGCAACGTGCGTGCAGATATCTACGCCTACTCCAAGAAGTCCAGCGAGTCGCTTGGCAGCGGTGCGTCTATCGAGGACTTCTTCAACAACATCTACGACAACGCCTTCACCCCGAAGTGGCACGACAAGACAATGAGCGGCAGCGAGCAAGCCTCCACCGCGTTGGCGGACGCCCTGCCCGAAGGCACCACCTTCAAGGCACGACCCGATCTCAACCCGAGCATCTTCCGCTTTATTGATGTCGATGTTGACGAGGCCAGCGGGGTTGTCGTCGTCAAGCCAAAGCGCCCACTGACAGCACCCTGGACCTTCCAAATCCCAGTCGAGGTCACCACCCCGGACAACCTCGTCGGCATCGGATGGGCGACCTTCACCGTCACCGAAGACGGCAAGTGGAACTCCGAAGCCTTCACCGCGAAATACCCCGCCGCGAGCGCCACCACCACGGAAATCGCCACAGCCAAACCGGTCGGCGACTTCCCCAAAGGCACCACGTTTGAGATCAACCAAACGCCCCCGGCCGGCTGGCAGGTGAAGATCGACCGCCACACCGGCGAAATCAACCTGACCCCGCCGCAGCGCACCAGGGCCGGCACCACCGTGACCATGCCGGTAACCGCTCGCTTCCCCGACGGGTCGCGCACGTACCTTGAGACCAACTTCACCTTCACCAAACCCGAGGTGGAACAGGCATCCGTGACCACCGTGCGCTACCCCACCGCAAGACTCCTTCCCGGGGAAAGCGTGACCGTGAAGCCAAACAACTGGCCGGACGGCGCCGTAGTGAGCATCACTAACTTGGTCATCCGTGACCTCACGTTTACGGCCGACACCTCCACGGGTGCCATCACCATCACAGCAGGTAAAAACGCGGACGTTGCGCAAATTGCGGCGAATGTGGTGGTGACCTTCAAGGACGGCTCGCAAAACACGGCCCGCCTGCCAATCGCCATCCGCAGCAACACCACGACCGCAACGCAGCCTTCTGATGCGCCTGGTCCTGGTTCGCCCGCACCTGCGCCTGCGCCTGCGCCGAAGCCGGGGACGCCGTCCACCGCCAATCCGGCACCCGCGCCTGCGCCTGCACCGACTCCTGGCGGTACGGACAAGGAGGGGTCCAGCACCGGCGGCATCATCGCCATCGTGCTCGGCGTCCTGGCCCTGCTCGGCGCCGCAGGGTTCGCAGTGACACAGATGGGTTCATTGCCCTTCTAACGATCCCGAGCGCTTAACATGTCTGCCATGAAGAAAATCGCCACCGCCGCCACTGCGATTGCCGTGGCCGCTGCCGCCGCCACCACGGTCGCACCAGCTCACGCCGAACCCGCCGTCACACAGCTCTCCACTACGAGCTCCGGTGGTTCCTCCAAGCCGAACTACCGTCCGGACTACGACAAGGACCTCGACGTGCCAGAAAAGCGCCCGCTTGAGGGCTCCTACACCGGCTCGGCTCCGATCTCGTTGACCATCGCGTTGGTGACCACGCTGGTTGCCATCCAGGCCATCGTCGATTTCGTGCCGCCAGTGCGCCAAGCTGTCGACGACGTAGCCAAGCAGTTCAACCTCACCCACGTCGTGGGCTCCTCCGAGAGCAACCGAATCTTCCCGGCACAGTTCATTACGTCCCAGGTCACGCAGGCGATTGACCAATTCCAGAAAAATCCTCCGTCGTTTAAGTAACGCCCCGCAACCGCGTATGTTACGGTTGTGAACTGTTGTGGTTGCAGTGACTTATGGGGCTGCGGAGGAAGAACTGCAACCAAAAAGACCGCGTCCAGTCCTGGACGCGGTCTTGTCGTTTACCTCCGGTTCTAGCCCCAGTAATAGAAGTTGTACTGACTCAGGTACTCAAGCACAGGGCCGATTGCGGCAGCACCGATTTGGGTAGCATTCACCTTCGGTCCGAAGGACAGGACACCTGCGGCGTAGCGGCCATTCGGCCCCTCAACCCACACTGGGCCGCCGGAATCGCCGTGGTCCGAAATGTTCCGGAACCGGAACACCAGCGGACTTGGAGTATCGATGTAGTAGCCACACGACAAGCCGCTGCGCCAACCTAGACGGCAAAGCTTCGGCTCAGTCCTATCGATTGCCGGCAAACCAGCAACACCCTGCACACGGCCAACACCTGGAACGGTCGGGTCAATCTGCACATTGGGGTTATCAAGGAAAATGACTGCGAAATCAGCATCGACCCCAATCCGATTCGGCATGCCGGTCGAAGAGATAAACCGACCCGCATACATGAGCTGGTTATTGGGAAGCATCACAAACGCACGGTCCCCTGTCACACCGCAGTGACCGGCGGTCAGGTTGAACACACGGTTAGTGTTCTGCTGGCGCAGCATCCACCCAAAACTGCATTCGCCTTTAGGACGACCCGCCTGGTCAAACACCGTATATTTGGCGCCCGGCGCCACCTTGCCCAGATTGACAAGCCGTTCGAAGCCCTGGGACTGGCGGTACACCTCGGTGTTGCGCATACCAGCGGTTACACGCGGTGCAGGCTTCTGCGGCTGCTGCGAAGGCCGAGGCTGCGGCGCAGGGTTGGGCCTCTCCCTGTCCGGTTGCGTAATCTTCTGCTGCCCTGGGTTTTCTGAACTTAACTCCCCCGATGACAATCCGCCGATGAGTCCGAGAACCGTCAGAATCGCGATGACCATACCTGCGATCTCAGGAAGCCGAGAAGCGATGTCTTTAAAATCAGGCATAACGTTTCCTGTCAATTAGTGCCGAAGATACTGAAGACTATATCCCTGCTCCCTGACAGCTGCTTGTTTTCCCGCAAACAAAAATCCTGTCGTACGGCAAGTACACTGCCCACTATGAGTGATCTATCCAAGCTTCTCGACGCCTCCACCCGGTCCAAGCTCGTCGAGGACCTGACCCAACTGACGGAAACCACCGTGGCCAACCAGTCCGGCCTGACCGGCATGGCCCTCAAGTCCGCCATCGCCGCAGGTAAGAAAGCTGATGCAGACGCCGTGAGCAAGGGACTGAACAAGTTCCTGCCGGACCTCGTCGAGTCGCTGAACCCGCACTGGAACGCCTTCAAGGCAAGCGGCCAGCAGGACTTCGGTGGGTTCCTCGCCGCGAACGAGGACTCCGTGATTGATTCCGTTCTCAAGGCTGGTGATACCGCCATCGAATCCATGCCCAGCGCACTGAAGAAGGTCTACTCCACGCTGCGCGGCAAGGCGAAGAAGATTGTGAGTCCGGCGTTGCCGGACCTGGGGCGTGTCGTCGAAAAGTACGCGTAGCGCAAAGCACCCGCAGCACCTCACAACCACCAACGCCCCGGCACTTCCACCAAGGGAAGTGCCGGGGCGTTGCTGTACGCGCCTACAGCCTAGACGTCGAGGAAGCGGACGTCCTTCGCGCGGCGGGTGATGAAGCTGCGGCGTGCCGCGACGTCGTCGCCCATCAGGATGGAGAACAACTCGTCGGCGCGCTGCGCGTCCTCGAGCTCCACGCGGCGCAGGATGCGGGTCTCCGGGTCCAGGGTGGTCTCCCACAGCTCCTTGGCGTTCATCTCGCCCAGACCCTTGTAACGCTGGATGCCGTCATCGGTGTTGATCTTGCGGCCGGCCTCCAGGCCCTCCGCCAGCAGCTCGTCGCGCTCGCGGTCGGAGAAGGCGTAGCCCGGCTCGCCCTTGCCCCACTTGAGCTTGTACAACGGCGGGTTAGCCAGGTACACGTGGCCGTTCTCCACCAGTTCCGGCATGAAGCGGAATAGCAAGGTCAGCAGCAGGGTGGCGATGTGCTGGCCGTCCACGTCAGCATCGGCCATGAGCACGATCTTGTGGTAGCGCAGTTTCGCAATGTCGAACTCTTCGTGGATACCCGTGCCCAGGGCGGTGATGATGGCCTGGACCTCGGCGTTCTTGAGCACGCGGTCCATGCGGGCCTTCTCCACGTTCAGGATCTTGCCTCGCAGCGGCAGGATCGCCTGGTACTTGGAGTCGCGGCCGCCCTTTGCGGAACCGCCTGCGGAGTCACCCTCCACGATGAACAGTTCGGACTTTGCAGGGTCCTTCGAACGGCAGTCCGCCAGCTTGCCTGGCAGGCCACCCAGGTCCGTCGCAGACTTACGACGAACCAGGTCACGCGCCTTACGCGCCGCCTGACGAGCCTGCGAGGACGCCACCGCCTTGTTCACGATGACCTTCGCCTCAGCCGGGTTCGCGTCGAACCAATCGGACAGGTTCTCGTTGATAGCGCGCTGGACAAAGCCCTTGACTTCAGTGTTGCCCAGCTTCGTCTTCGTCTGGCCCTCGAACTGCGGGTCAGCCACGCGTACGGAGACGACAGCGGCGAGGCCCTCACGGCAGTCGTCGCCAGTAAGATTCGGCTCCTTGTCCTTGAGCAGCTTGTGCTCGCGGGCGTAGCGGTTCATCAACGTGGTCAGCGCAGCACGGAAACCTTCCTCGTGCGTACCGCCCTCATGCGTGTTGATGGTGTTGGCAAAGGTGTGGACAGACTCCTTAAAGGAGCTGTTCCACTGCATCGCCACCTCAGCCTCGAGGCCGTCACCCTTCTGGTCGAAACCGACGATGGTCGGGTGGATGGCGGTCTTCGACTTGTTCAGGTAGTTGACGTAGTCAATCAGGCCGTCTGGGTAGTGGTAGACAACCTTCTTCTCGCGCTTCTTCTTGACGTCCGGCGCAACCTCATCGCCAGCCTCAACCGGGTTGCCGTCGCCGTCCTTATCCACCTCGGACGCGTCGACGGTTTCGGTGTTGTCGTCGAACGAGTCGCCGCCGATCAGCGCAGCGGTGTCGCCCTCTTCGGCGATCGCCTCGAGCTCAAGTTCCTCGTCAGTGACGCGCTGGTCCGTCAGCGTAATCGTCAGACCCTTGTTCAGGAACGCCATCTCCTGCAGACGGCGCGCAATGGTGTCGTAATTGAACTCGACCGTCTCAAAAATCTCCGGGTCCGGCCAAAAACGAATCGCCGTACCAGTACCGCGGGCATTACCGCCCTCCTCCAGCTTGTCCGGCACAGCCATCTTGAAGTTCTGCAGCCAGTGCTTGCCGTCGCGCTTAATGTCCGCCTCAACACGAGTCGACAGCGCGTTCACCACGGAAATACCAACACCGTGCAAACCACCAGACACCGCGTAGGAATCCGAGTCGAACTTACCGCCGGCGTGCAGCTGCGTCATGACAACCTGCACCGTCGGTGCACCAGACGGGTGCATCTCCACCGGAATACCGCGACCATTATCGACGACCTGAACGCCGCCGTCTTCCAACAACGTCACATCGACCTGGTCGGCGTAGCCCGCCATCGCCTCGTCGACAGAGTTGTCCACGACCTCCCACACCAAGTGGTGCAGACCGCGCACACCGGTGGAACCGATGTACATACCTGGGCGCTTACGCACCGCCTCAAGGCCCTCGAGAATAGTAATCGACGACGCGTCGTAATGGGGTTGCTGTTCAGCCACTGCGGGACGCTCCTCCATGCGTGAAATATGGGCCCTAAGCCCGTTGAACTCGTTTCATCTTACACGCCGAGGGGGACATAACGGGCACTCGTCCAACCCGCGAGCGGGCGTTTCACGCCCCAATTTCACGTTTTCGGGTTTTAAAGGACAGTCAATCCGTCAAGGAAATCTTGTTGCTGGGCGATCACAGAACGAAAGCGGTTGTTTTGTCGGATAACCTCCGCAACGTCCTCGTCGATATAGCTCGCGATACTAACGAGGTTATCCGCATCACTATTAAAGTTGTGCCGTCCGAGAAGATGTTCATGATGAGCGATCCGGTTCCGTAACTTGGCAAACTGGTTTAATTCGTTCCTCAGCTGGGAACGCTTGCCTTGATAGTTCGGAAAAGCCTCAACCAAACACGGCTCCCATAGCGTCTGTTCGTAGTTGAGATAGCCGCGCCCTGGACCCGAGTCTCCGTTATTCAACAAGCTAAGCCACATTCCTAGAGAAACTTTTCCTACAAAATAGTCCCCCGAAATAGCAGAACTGGGACGCTTCCGTTTAATCTCACTCAGTTTCTGTTCAAATGCACGGTAGTCTTTTCGCGTCAGAAGGATGTACTTGCTCTTGAGCTGATTCCCTTCTTCGGAAGACGATATGGAGTCTTCTCCATTCATCACTAACGTATGCCAACCGTCTTCGTGGTCTATATCGAAGTAGTCGCACAGTTCGTCGTTCATAGCGTTGCGAACGAGAACCTCCACCAGCGCCACTGCGGGCCAAAAAGACCCCGCGATTTGTGAGTCCCAGAAATACAGTCGACTTGCAGCCCGGTTAATTCTTTCAGAAAGTTCGAGGTGTTGTTCCGCCCTTGGTAAGCGATCAACTGGCGCTTCCTGTCCATTCTTTCCTGGCGTTAAAACATAATCCCGAAACGTTGACATTCTCGGCGAAGAAGCGATGAGATTCATATTCAGATCGCTGAAATTCATTTCCACCCCCAGAAATTTCAAATGCCCCGAGCGTCCTGAAAACTCAGAACCTTCGCCGTTACTGGCTCAATCTGCGGGGCTTACATGGAAAACAATAAGCGACACTTTTCCCCAACGCAAGCTCTAACTGCGTGAGGGTATTGACATTCAAATCAGTAACCCCGGTGATGTGCTGATGCAGGGATCGCTCCGGGGCTTTCGGGGGAAACAATACCACCGTAATCCCTACCCATACGTATCCCGCGGGCCGCGGCCTTTGACGTGCAGCGGCCCGTAGCGCCAACTTTTCGTCTTCGGTCCGTAGATGTGCAGTTTGGTCACCACGTCCGGCCCGACTTTCTCGGCGATGGCGCGCAGCACTTCGCGCTGCATGTACTTCATCTGGGTCGCCCACGCGGTGGAATCACAACTCACGTGCACTTCGTCGCCCTTGATCATCTCCACGTGCGTGTGCTGTGCGATCTTCTCCCCGACCAGGTCCTCCCAGTGCCCCATCACCCAGCCATGCGCCATCTTTTCGGTCCAGTCGCGTTTGCGCACTTCTTTGCCCAGCAGGTTGGCAAAAGAGGAGACTTTGTAACTCCTCGGCAGCGCGCGTCCGTCCAGGCCGGTGGGAATCCCCCGAACATCTGCTTGTCGACGACCCCCTTCCGGCAAGTCCAACCCCGGCACCGTGATGGTGCGGTGGTCGTCGATAAGCGTTGGCTTGTTGCGCCTTGGAATCACACTTGTGCCCTGCCGGGAGAGGTCCGGCAGGCGGCCGCCGCGTTTGCGGGCGGTGGCGCGCAGGTTGTCGAAGGTGGTTTTAATGAGATCGCTCAATCGAACTCACCCCATCCTCCATGGTCACGGCGTAGCGGGCGGTGACGGCGTCGTCGAGGTTGCCGGGCAGATCGTCGCCAACCGCAGCGGTAATCAGGACCTGCTCGGCCTCTTCGGCCACGTGAACGAGGCGCTCGCGGCGTTTGGCGTCGAGTTCGGCGAAGACGTCGTCGAGAATCAGCACCGGATCCTTGCCGTCGCTGGACAACAATTGGTATTCGGCCAGGTGCAGTGACAACGCATACGACCAGGTCTCCCCGTGCGAGGCGTAACCTTTCGCAGGGTTGTCGCCGAGCATGAGCGCCAGGTCGTCGCGGTGCGGGCCGACCAGCGTGATGCCCCGGTCGATCTCCTCCTTGCGGCGCCGCCCCAACTCCGTGAGCATCGCCGCCTCAAACACGGCAGGGTCCCGCGAGGGCCCGCCGGCGAGCTCCGTGACAGCTTTGTCCAGCGTAGAGCGGTATTCCACCGACGCCGGCCGCGATTCCGGCGCCACCGAGTGGTACGCCTCCGCGATCAGGGGCCCAAGCGTATCGACGAGCCCATGCCGCCCCGCCACCACCTGCGCCCCAAAATGTGCAAGCTGGCCGTCCCACACGTCGAGGGTGCTCAAGGCGCTGGCGCCGTCGTCGTCACCATAGCCCCTGCGAAGCGCCATGTTTGAGTGCTTGAGCAGTGCGTTTCGTTGGCGCAGCACCCGCTCATAATCCGCGCGGGCCCCGCCAAGACGCGGCGTGCGCAGCGCCGCCAGGTCGTCCAGGAAGCGACGCCGCTCCGCCGGCTCACCATTGATCAGCCGCAGGTCCTCCGGCGAAAACATCACCGTGCTCAACACGCCCAGGATCTCCCGGGCGGACTTCAACTTCGTGCGGTTGATCTGCGCCTGGTTCGCCCCATGTGGCTTGATCAGCAGGTGTGTTGTGAGTTCCCGGCTGTCGTTGACCGTGGTGACCGAGACGCGCGCGTTCGGTTTGTTGCTGGCTACGAGGGGTGCGTCCGTCGATACGCGATGGCTCGACAACGTGGACGTGTAATGCACAGCCTCCACAATGTTGGTCTTGCCATGGCCGTTGCGGCCGGCGATCACCGTCACCCCCGGCTCGAGCTTGAGATTCAACTCGGGCCACGAGCGGAAATCACGCAGATCAAGCTCGCGGACGTGCATACAGGCCGCCCGCGACTAACCCGGCAGGCGAACCGGCATCAGCAGGTACGTGAAGTACGTATCCGGGGTGGGGAACGTGCCGTTCTCGTCCGCCTCCGGCAGCTCCTCCGGCTCCGGGATCATGATCGCCGGACGCGACGGCTCCGTGAAGCCGAACACCACGCGGTTCGTGCCAATCACCGACAGGCCCTCGCGCAGGTAGCCGGCGTTGAAGGCGATGAGCAGTTCGTCGGCACCGGTGAAAGCAGCGTCGATGGTCTCCTCAGCCGCACCGGAATCCGCACCGGAGGAAAACAGCGTGACCTGGCCTTCCTTGAAGTGCAGGCGCAGCTGCGCGTTGCGGTCCGCGACCAAGCTGACACGACGGATCGACTCCATCAGCGGCGCAACCTCAACCGACGCGATCGACGTGTGCTCCTTCGGCAACAACGGCTCCACATTCGGGAACTCCGCATCCAACATGCGAGTTGTGGTTTCGCGGTTGCCGGTGTGCAGGCCAAACAGGCCCTCGCCGCCAATGTTGTCTTCGGAACCGACAGCGATCTCCACCGGCTCGTCGATACTCGTGTCCAGCGTACGAGCGTTATCCAACAGCGTCTTCGCCGGAACCAGCAGATCAGCCTTCACGTTCGCGCTCGCCGGCTCCCACGTCAGGTGACGCTGCGCCAGGCGGAAACGGTCCGTTGCAGTGAGCGTGACATTTTCGCCGTCGATCTCCACGTGGATACCAGTGAGCATCGGCAACGTGTCATCACGGCCCGCAGCCGCGGCGACCTGAGTGACAGCACCCGTGAGCGACGCCGGCGAAATACGACCCGTGACCTGCGGCAAGTGAGGCAACTGCGGATAATCATCCAAGGACATAATCGGCAGCTCGAAGCGCGCCGCGGCACCCTGCAGCACCAGCTTCTGACCATCCGTGGTCACCTCAACCGGCTTGTTCGGCATGTTCGCCACAATGTCCGCCAGGAGCTTGCCCGCCACAGCGACGCGACCAGGGTTAGACACCTCTGCGCCGATACGCACACGGGTGGACACCTCGTAGTCAAAGCCCGCGAATTCCAAACCATTGTCATCCGCAGTGATGACCACCGCGCGAAGCACCGGCTGCGTGTTCTTCGTCGGCAAACTGCGCGCAACCCACGCCGCGGCGTCAGAAAGGTCGTCCCGTTCGACGCGGAACGACACGTTGTTGTCACCGTTGATGTCAACCATGGCGGCGCAGACTCCTTGCACGTGGGTAGGGGCCGGATGTAATTACGCAACCACTCTAGGCGGGCACCCCGACACACGCCATTTCCGGGTGCCAGTTTTGTCATTCGCTCTTTGCCTCTCGACGAAGCCCCGGCGAGTTCTGCACACCCTCTCTTTCTCTTAGAAGAATTACAAGTAAATAGATGGGAACAACAGTAAGTCCTGGGGAATCTGTGGATTACACGTTATCTTGGCCGGTCATCTCGGCGATCCGTCTTGTGATTCAGGGTGTGGATAACTTGTGGATAACTGCCCTTGCTTGTGGATAGATTTCTGCGCTTTTTGGAATTACACAATCTGTCCCGAGCTATCCACGGTTTGTCCACATTTCGCTCCCCAGCCGGTCAGAAGCCTTTTGTGACCAAGATCGCCTAATTACAACGGTGTAATTACACAGGTGTGGATAGGTCTGTGGATAGATCTAGGTTGGGTGGGGTTTGGCGTGGTTTTGGTGTGTTGTTGAGGCTCCCTGGCTGACACATTCCGCCAGAATCTGTCAGCCGTCGGCATCGCTGCTGGTCAGAAATGAACCCTGACAAATTTTGTGAAGTTTGTCAGGAAACGCCGTGCGGGAGGCGCGACAACCACAAAAAAGGGAGCCCACCGGAGTGGACTCCCCTATTAACTCAACCGCCTACCGCGCGCGGGCCCGGTTCTTCACCAGTTGCGTGAGCTCCTGGATCTCGTCGTAGGTGCCACGGTTTTCTGTCATTTCCTTGCGGATCTTGCGGTCGGCATACATGACGGTGGTGTGGTCTTTGCCGCCGAACTCGTCACCGATCTTGGGCAGTGACAGGTCGGTGAGTTCGCGGCAGAGGTACATGGCGATCTGGCGGGCGTGCGCCACCTGACGGGTTTTACCTGCGCCGACGAGCTGCTCCATGGTGACTTCGAAGTATTCCGCGGCGGCTTCTTTGATGGTGGCGGCGTTGATGTTCACGTCGCCTTCGTCGGGAAGAATGTCGCGCAGTGCTACCTGCGCAACTTCCATGGTGATTGGCTCGTTGATCAGCGAAGAGTAGGCGGAGACGCGGATTAACGCGCCTTCGAGTTCGCGGATCGACGACTCGAATTGCGATGCGATGAGTTCCAAAACGGCGTGGTCGACTTGGGTGCCGTCGGCGGCGGCTTTCTTCATCAGAATCGCGATGCGGGTTTCCAAATCTGGCGGCTGCACGTCGGTGATCAGGCCGCCTTCGAAGCGGGTCCGCAGGCGATCTTCCAGCGTGGTCAGTTGCTTCGGCGGGCGGTCGGACGACAGGATGATCTGCTTGTTTGCCTGGTGGAGGGCGTTGAAGGTGTGGAAGAACTCTTCCTGGGTGCCTTCTTTGCCTTCGAGGAATTGGATGTCGTCGACCATCAAAATGTCGAGGTTGCGGTAGCGCCGCTTGAAGGATTCTTGGCGGTCGTCGCGCACGGAGTTGATGTAGTCGTTGGTGAATTCCTCGGACGAGACATATTTAATACGCAGGCCTGGCTGTAGGACGCGCGCGTAGTTGCCGGCGGCGTGCAGCAGGTGGGTTTTGCCGAGGCCGGAGCCGCCCCAGATGAAGAGGGGGTTGTAGGCCTTGGCGGGGTTTTCGGCGACGGCGACGGCGGCGCCGTTGGCGAAGCGGTTTGAGGAGCCGATGACGAAGTTTTCAAAGGTGTATTTCGGGTTGAGGCTGGCTTCGCGGTCGGGGTCGTGAGCTGGCTTTTCGCGCGGGATGCGGCGGTCCACTGTTGGATGAGCAGCTGCTTCTCGACGACGCCCCTCAACCTGAGCGGCATGCATCCGCGCCAGCTCATCGAGGCCCATTGGGATTTGTTCGCCGGCGGCGGGTTGTTCTGCTTCGTACTCCCCCGCCACGGTTTGGGATTGGCCCCAGGAGTGCTGCTGGACCGGCGGCGTGGGCGGCTGCACCGGTTCGGGTTCGGGTTGTGGTTCAGGCTCGGGCTCGGGTGCGGCGACGGAAACGGCCAGGTTGTAGGGCAGTCCGGTGTGGGAGGTCAGCAGCGCGGTGATGTGCGGGGAAAGGGAGTCTTCGACCACGTTTTTGGCGGCTTGGTGTGGTGCGGAGAGGAGGGCGTAGCCGTCGACAAGCACGACTGGCTTCATGAGCCGCAGGTAGGCGCGCTGCTGCGGGGTGAGTGTGGGGACCGAGGAGGAGGGTTGCTCGGAGAGTCTGAGGAGTTCGTCGACGATGCCACGCCAAAGATCCTCGAGGTGTTGATCCGCCAAGGTCCGCTCCAGTCTGTCAATTTCCTGTAATTCCAAATTCACCGCTTGATCCACAAGCGCTGAGGATGATCGGCTTGGCTCTCACCTGCCGATCCACAATGTTATCCACAGGTGTGGACAGCTTCGCATTCGGGAGTTGTCCACAGGTGCATTTTCCTCTGTGGATAACTGTGTGAATTACAGAAACCTGACCTGCCCTGCGGAAATGACCGTCGAACCGGGAAAGTCTCAACCATTACTTCACAGTTATCCACAGGGCTGTGCATGAACAGCCTGTGTGATTGTGGTGTTGAAACATTGTTACCCCGCCCGACCTCGCAGTGTCTAACGTTTTGTCATTCACCAAACTGTGGACAACTCCTGTCGTCGAACATGTGTCCCCATACTCACAGCTGCTCCGCAGGAAACTTCGGCGATTCGTTGCCCGACCTGCGAAAAAACACAAGCTTGTAATTACGGGGGCACCCGTTCGGGCCAGATGAGAAACCCGGAGTGTTGATTTGGCCGCGGCCGCAAATCTCGCGTAGTCTTAACCCCGTCTTCACGCCAGTTACCCCTGGCGTGCTTCACGAGAGCACCGCCCCCGCCGGGCACCGGGCCGCTTACCAAGGCGAGCCGGCGAAGGCGCTGCACGCGACTGCGCACCGATCCACTGGTGCCGAACCGCAATCTCGACGCACTCGTTTCAACTTTGGAACGGCTACTACCCCGGGAGGCTTTCACGAGCCGTCGGCCGTTCATGACCGCACAAGGAGTCCACCGTGTCTAAGCGGACTTTCCAGCCGAATAACCGTCGCCGCGCACGCAAGCACGGCTTCCGCGCTCGTATGCAGACCCGCGCCGGCCGCGCAATCGTTTCCGCGCGCCGCAAGAAGGGCCGCGCGAACCTTTCCGCGTAGTCTTACGCAACTATCGTGCTACCCCGCCCGCACAAACTCACTTCATCTGCCGACTTCAAAACGGCGATGAAGCAGGGAGTGCGCGCGGGGTCTCGCACGTTAATGGTCCATGTGTACCCACGCCCGGACGAGGTCATCACAGGTGGCCCACGTTTCGGGCTTGTGGTGTCTAAGCAGGTCGGCAACGCCGTGACCCGCCATGCGGTGTCGCGGAGGTTGAGGCATGTGGTGGTGCAACGTGGGGTCGTCGATAAGCTGCCGCGCAATTACGACGTCGTCATTCGCGCCCTGCCGAAGTCTGCCACCGCAACCAGCGATGACCTCGCGCGCGACATGGAGCGCGCCATTACCAAAGCGATGAACCGCTAATGGCGTACTACAACTTCGCCGGCGGCGAAATCCCCGCCGCCCGCGGACCGGCCGCCAAAGCGCTGGTCGGGCTGATTCGCGGCTACCAAAAATACCTCTCACCCCTTAAAATGGGCGGGACCTGTCGTTTTCTGCCGGTATGCAGCGCGTATGGGCTCGAAGCTGTGTCTCGGCACGGCGCTCTACGTGGTGGGATGCTGGCGGCGGCCCGGATCTGCAAATGCGGACCCTGGCACCCGGGGGGCTACGACCCTGTCCCGGGCAGCATCGAATTGAGTGAGGAGTAACACCGAAACGTGCTGAATTTCATTTATTGGCCGATTTCCTGGGTGCTGAAGTTCTGGCACGAGGTTCTCGGCTTCATCCTTCCGAAGGATTCAGGTATTTCCTGGATCCTCGCCATCGTGCTGCTGACATGCACGGTGCGTCTGCTGCTGCTGAAGCCGATGGTGAACCAGATGCGGTCCACCCGCAAGATGCAGGAGATGCAGCCGCGGATGCAGGAAATCCGCGAGAAGTACAAGGGCGACCAGCAGAAGATCGCGGAGGAGACGCAGAAGCTCTACCGCGAGATGGGTACCAACCCGCTGGCATCCTGCATCGTGCCGCTGGTGCAGATGCCGATTTTTATTGGCCTGCTCCACGTGCTGCGTTCCTTCAACCGCACCGGTGACGGCGGCGGCGTTGGTCTTGGTTTCACGGTTGAGCAGAACCGCAACACCGCCAACTACGCCTTCCCGCCGTCGGACGTGCAGTCCTTCCTGGACGCGGACTTCCTCGGTGTGCCGCTGTCGGCGTACATGTCGATGCCGGAGGAGATGTTCGCAGCCTTCGGTAACGCTGACCTGACGCGTGCGAACATCATCGCCGTCTGTGCCCCGCTGGTCGTGCTGTGTGCTGCGTTTACGCACTTCAACGCCCGCATCATGATCAACCGCCAGGCCGCCCGCAAGGCTGCCGGCAAGACCGCGAAGCCGCAGGGCGAGATGGCCGCGATGATGGAATCCCAGATGGGCATGATGAACAAGATGATGCTCTGGTTCTTCCCCATCATGATTCTGGCCACCGGTGTCATCTGGCACATCGGCCTGCTGTTCTACATGCTGACCAACAACGTGTGGACCTTCTTCCAGACCCGTTTCCTGAACAACAAGATGGACGCCGAGGAGGCTGCCGAGGAGGCCCGCAAGGTGGAGATGAAGCGCACCACCGCGCCTGCCCCGGGTGCCCGCAAGGTGGATCGCCGCACGAAGAAGCAGCGCAAGCAAGGCAAGTAAGCATTTGCTTATCGACGACGCCCCGGCTTCACCCGGGGCATTTTTCATGCCCATATATATGGTGTGGGGCCGTGTCGTGGAGCCGACTACAGTGTTGTGCATGTCGGATACGTCCCCTGCAGCCGCAGCCCAAGTTTTCGGAGATCGCCTCGCATTAGCCGAGGCCTACCACCAGTCGCTGGCCACCACAGCCGCCGAGCGTGGCTTTATTGGCCCCAAGGAAGTCGCGCGCCTGTGGGAGCGCCACATCCTGAACTGCGCGGTGATCTCGGAGGCCTTCCAAGAGGGGCTGAAGGTGGCGGACATCGGCTCCGGCGCCGGGCTGCCCGGCATCCCGCTGGCGATCGCTCGGCCGGACCTGAAGATCACGCTCATCGAGCCGCTGCTGAAGCGCTCCACCTACCTGCGCGAGATCACCGAGGAGCTCGGCCTGGACAACGTCACCGTCATCCGTGGCCGCGCCGAGGAGCAGCCGAAGGCATCCTTCGACGCCGTGACCTCCCGCGCCGTGGCACCCTTGGGCAAACTTGCCGGCTGGTCGCTTCCGCTGCTGCAGGGCGGTGGGGCCATGATCGCCATGAAGGGCGAATCCGTCGCCGAGGAGCTGGAGCGCGACGCCAAGCTCATCGCCAAGGCTGGCGGTAAGGATCCCGAGATTCTCACCGTGGGTGCGACTACGCTTGAACAGCCAACCACCCTAATCCGCATCACCCGCAAGAAGAAGGGGGAATAAGTGGATCACTACGATGACACGCCTTTGATGGAGGAGGCGATGCGGGCGGCGAGGGTGTCGTCGAGAAGCGAAACGCTCCCGCGACCCGACCAACCCCGCGTGATCACCGTTGCCAACCAAAAAGGCGGCGTCGGCAAAACCACAACCAGCGTCAACCTCGCGGCGTCACTGAGCCGCCAGGGCATGAAAGTGCTGGTGATCGACCTGGATCCGCAGGGCAACGCCTCCACCGCGCTCGGCGCCGAGCACACCTCCGGCACCACCTCCAGCTACGAAGTGCTCATCGGTGAGGCCGACGCCGCCGACGCCGTGCAGGCCCACGCAGACAACGAGAACCTGTTCTGCATCCCCGCCACCATCGACCTCGCCGGCGCGGAAATCGAGCTGGTGTCCATGGTGCGCCGCGAATACAGACTCCACGACGCCATCCGCCGCGGTTTCATGCAAGAACACGGCTTCGACTACGTCTTCATCGACTGTCCACCCTCGCTCGGGCTGCTGACCATCAACGCGATGACCGCCGTCGACGAAGTACTCATCCCCATCCAATGCGAGTACTACGCACTCGAAGGCGTGGGGCAGCTGCTGGGCAACATCGGCATGATCCGCGAACACCTCAACCACAACCTGCACATCTCCGCGATCCTGCTGACCATGTACGACGCCCGCACCCGCCTCGCGGCCGACGTCGCCGACGAGGTCCGCGGCCAATTCGGCCAAGTCGTGCTGAACAACGTCATCCCCCGCTCCGTGAAGGTCTCCGAAGCGCCGGGCTACGGCCAGACCGTCATCGACTACGACCCCGGCTCCCGCGGAGCACTCGCCTACTTCGACGCAGCCAAAGAACTCGCGCTGCGCGGCGACTACCAACCCCACCCCACCACCGGCCCAATTGGCGTGAGCCCGGAAGTCTCCGCCCAACTCGACAGCTCTTCCGAGGAGGACTAAACCATGGCAGAACGCAAAGGCGGCCTCGGCCGCGGACTGGCAGCACTGATCCCGTCGGCACCCGCAGACATTGACAAGAACGGCAAAACCCCCGGCATCGGTGGCAACGCCTCCGACGTGATCTTCGGCAAGCAGGACAAGGGCTCTGGTGCTGGTTCTGGTGCAGGGTCTGGCAAGGCGCCGAAGGGTGCGCCGCGGGCTGTGAAGGGCGCGCCGACCGTTACTGCGAAGCAGGACAACGTCATGCAGCCGGTGCCGGTGGGCGCCCGATACCAGGAAATCCCGATCGGCCAGATCATCCCGAACCCGAAGCAGCCACGCCAGGTCTTCGACGAGGATGAGCTCGCCGAACTGGTCCACTCCATCCGCGAGTTCGGCCTCCTCCAACCCATCGTCGTCCGCGACACCCCCGAAGGCTTTGAACTCATCATGGGCGAGCGCCGTTGGCGCGCCTCCTCCAAGGCAGGCCTCAAGCACATCCCGGCGATCGTGCGCGAAACCTCCGACGAGGACATGCTCCGCGACGCACTGCTGGAAAACATCCACCGCGTGCAGTTGAATCCACTCGAAGAAGCTGCCGCCTACCAGCAACTTCTCGACGAGTTCGGCGTCACCCAAGAACAACTCGCCGACCGGCTCGGCCGCTCCCGCCCCGTGATCACCAACGCGATCCGCCTGCTCAAGCTGCCGGTTCCGGTGCAGCGCCGCGTCGCCGCCGGTGTGCTGTCCGCCGGCCACGCCCGTGCGCTTTTGGGCATCAAACTTGGCGACGACACCACCGACGCCCAGGCCCAACTCGCCGACCGCATCGTCGCCGAGGGCCTGTCCGTGCGCGCCACCGAAGAGGCCGTATCCATGATCAACGCAGGCGGCAAGGTGCCCGACAAGCCGAAGCGCCAACCTCTCCCCCAGCCGGAGTACCTCAGCCAGGCCGCCGACTCGCTTGCCGACATCTGGGACACCAAAGTCTCCGTCACCATGGGCAAGCGCAAGGGCAAGATCGTCGTCGAGTTCGGCGACAAGGACGACTTCGAGCGCATCATGGGGCTCATCCAAGGCACCGACTAGGGGTTTTAGGCGGCTGGTTTGGGCGGTTGGTTTGGGTCGCCTGTGCGCCCGCGGTGTCCGCATGCCCGCTGTCGGCCTGCCACGCTGCCTAGCGGTGTCCGCTCCTGACACATTTTGCCGAATTTGTCAGTGCTCCCTTCTGATCTGCGACGATGCCGGCGGCTGACAGATTCTGCCGGACTTTGTCAGGGTCGTGTCTGACCTGCACGATTACCTGCGGCTGACAGATTCTGCCGCAATGTGTCAGTGACTGGGTGCCGGCCGACGGGCGACGGGCGACTGCTGCCGCGATAGAGGTCGCGATCGAGGCCGTTGCCGCTCCCCTCACCAAAAAAGTTCCACGGAAATCGGCAGATCGCGTTAGGCCCGGGAATTATCTTTGGTTCGCGACGGTGCGACCTGGTCGAAGTGAACTATTTGGGCCCGGAAAGCCGAAATAGTTCCCAGGACGGGAACTATTTGGGTAAAAGAGGCCTGGGAGGGCGCGAGAGCCGGGCGGGCGGCTAGGCCTGCTCTTCGCGCAGGAGCTCCTTGAAGGAGTAGGTGCCTGTCGGGCGGGTGTCGTGGTCCAGCAGGTAGAGGCGCTTCACGGCGACGACGACGGCTTCGGCGATGGCGTCGCGCTGGGCGGGGTCGGTAAGTACGGCCAGGTCGCCCGGGTTGGTGAGGTAGCCGGCCACGAGCTCCACCGACGGCATGCGGGTCATCCGCAGCATCTCCCAGGTGCGGGCGTGGTTTCGGCAATTCTGCAGGTCAGTGCGGGCAGCGATCTCGCGCTGGATGTAACCGGACAGGGTTTCGCCGGTCATCGAGGAGCTGCCGTGCTCGGAGCCGAAGTAGAAGGTGGCAACGCCGTTGGCCTTCTCGTTTGGGTAGGAATCCAGACGCAGTGAGATCAGCAGGTCGGCGTTGAAGCCGTTGGCCAGGTCGGCGCGGTGCTTGTTGGACGGGTTGTCGCCGCGCGGGCGGGACAGGATGGTTTCCATGCCGGTGGCGACCATGCGGCCCTCGATACGCTGGGCGAGGTCCCAGAGGATCTCCTCCTCGGTGATGGGGCCGTACGGACCCTCCACAACCAGGCCCTTGTCGGAACCACCGAGGTCAGGGTCGATGACTACGCGCTTACCGGCCAGGTTCGGGCCGGCCTGGCGGACGGTTTCGCGCTCACGGATCGCCTGGGCGGAACCACCGGTGATACGACGGCCAAGCAGCGACAACGCATGCAACGTGTCGGGGCCGCAGACACCGTCGTCCTCCAAACCGGAGTTCAACTGGTAGTTCATCAACGCCTCGTAGGTGGCGGGGCCGAAGCGGCCGTCGATGCGGTTGGAGTAAAAGCCGAGCTCGTGAAGCTGTGTCTGCAACTGACCCACATCGTCGCCGACCATTTCCTGGCCCGGCTGGTAGCTCAGCACGCGCGCGCCCAACGTGTAGGAGGCTTCGCGCAGCTCGCGGAGCGTCAGGTCGTCGATGGAGCCAGACGGCAAAATGCCGCGAGATTGTTGGAAGGCTTTGAGGGCTTCGGCGAGGGTGTCGTCGAAAAGCATCTCGCTTTCGGTGAAGCGACGCGTGCTATCGATTTCGCCTTCGTATCCGTCGAGGAGACCGAGGCGGGCCAGCGACAACCGAACCTCGGCAACCCGCGAGCTGGAGTCGCCAACGTGCAGCAAGTCTTGCACTAAGCACCTAACTTTCCCGGTCGAAAAAACAAAACCAACTACAACAGCTTACGCGTCGAGCTGCGCCTGGATCTTAGCGACGATCTCCGACTTCGGACGCAGACCCACAAACTCGTCGACGCGCTTGCCGTCCTTGAACAGCAGCACGGTCGGAATGGACATGACCTGGAACATTGCGCCCAGGGTGCGCTCGTTGTCCACGTTGACCTTGGCTACCTTAACCTGGCCTGCCATCTCCGACGCGATCTCATCGAGCAACGGGGAGAGTTTGCGGCACGGGCCGCACCACTCTGCCCAGAAGTCCACGAGAACCGGGGTGTCGGACTCGATGACCTCGCTCTTGAAGGTGGCCTGGGTGACATCTACTGGTGCGCTCATGGCCGTTAGTTTACAGCTCCGCGAGATAGTGCTGTGCGTCCAACGCGGCACGGCAGCCCGAACCAGCCGCCGTGATGGCCTGACGGTATGTCTTGTCCACCAGGTCACCGCAGGCGAACACGCCGGTGACGCTGGTGCGTGTCGACGGATCCTCCACCGACACGTAACCGCCCTCGTCTACAGCAACCTGGCCCTCCAGGAAGCCGGAACGCGGATCGTGGCCAATAGCAACGAACAACGCGGTGGCATCCAGGACGGACTCTTCGCCGGTTTCCACGTTGCGTACGTTCAGTCCGCCAACCTTGCCGTCTGCCTCAACGACGGACTCGACGACGGTGTTGGTGACAAACTCGATCTTCTCGTTCTGTCGCGCGCGCTCCAGCATGATGGCGGAGGCACGGAAGTTCTCCGAACGGTGGATCAGGGTGACCTTGTAGCCAAACTTGGTCAGGAAGGTTGCTTCCTCCATTGCGGAGTCGCCACCACCGACGACGGCGATGTGCTGGTCTTTGAAGAAGAAACCGTCGCAGGTGGCGCAGGTGGACACGCCACGGCCGGTCAGTTCGGCCTCGCCCGGGATGCCCAGGTGGCGTGGGGCTGCACCGGTGGCAAGGATGACGGCGCGGGCGTGGAATTCCTCGTCGTCCACGAACACTTTCTTAATCTCGCCGGAGAAGTCCACGCGGTCTACCAGTTCAGGGCGCAGGTCTGCACCAAACTTTTCGGCCTGCTCGCGCATGTTGCCCATCAGGTCTGGGCCGAGCACGCCCTCGGGGAAGCCGGGGAAGTTCTCCACGTCGGTGGTGTTCATGAGTTCGCCGCCGAACTCGTAACCCTCGAATACGAGGGGCTTGAGCTCGGCGCGAGCGGCGTAGAGCGCGGCGGTGTAGCCGGCCGGTCCGGAGCCGATGATGATCACATCGTGGATGGTGTCTACATCGGTGCGGGCGGTGGCGGGTTCCGTTGCGGAATCGCCGCTTTCGTCGGTCTGCGGGGTAACGAAATTGAATCCGGAGAAGTTCATATCGGTGAGTCTAGCTGCTTGTTAACCTCTCCCCGATTGCTGCAGCTACTGCCTCCCGGGCACGGTATCTCCGGGACTTCACGGTGCCCGGTTTCACGCCTAATTCGTGGGCGGCGTGCTCGACGGACATGCCTGCGACATCGATCAGCCACAGTGCCTTACGCTGCCCCGACGGCAACACGTTGAGCGCCTGGCGCATCGCGATGGTGCGTTCCATGGCCTCCATGGGGTTGTAGGCGAGGTATTTGTTCATGTCGCTGCTGACGGCCACGGCGTCGTCGTCAAGACTCGCCTGTGCGCCCGCGCGCGTGAACTTGCGTTGGTGGTCGATGGCGGCGTTGATGGTCATGCGGTGCAGCCACGTGGATAGCTTCGCTTCCCCGCGGTAGGTGTGCAGGCTGCGTGCCGCCTTGAAAAACGCGTCCTGGACGATGTCCTGCGCGTCTTGGTCGTTGCGCGTGTAGTTGCGGGCCACGTAGTACATGGCTTTGTGGTGGCGTTTGACGATCTGCCTGAACGCTCGTCGGTCCCCGTCGAGGTATTGGGCGACTAGAGCCCGGTCATTGCGGTAATCCATGATTCCCCCCAGAAAAGTGTTGACCCCCAGTGTGCACGACCCCTGCCCCGAAGGGAAGGGGTCAATTGCACAATCTATTGGACATCCACATGCCCTGCCAACGAAACTTCCGAAATTTCGAGCGGTTTCTGCTCCGCCGGGGTGAAGGAGATGATCACCTCGGTCAGCGCGCCGGTGTAGTCCACATCGGCACTGATCTGGCCGGTGCGCACCGTGCCCTCCGACAGCACCACAGGCGCTTGACCACCTGCGGGTACGCCGGAGATGGTGAAGGTTGCGCCGGTTGCGCCGGAGGCGTCGATAAGCACTTGCTCGAGGTCGAACGGCTGACCGTTGCTTTGCTTGACGACGAGATCCCCTCCGACCTCCCACTTCGTGGCCCGATCACCGTCAACGGCGGCGTGAGCATCAGAGCCGGAAGAGCCAGCAGAGTCAGCAGCAGTGGCCTCCAGCGGTGCAATGAGCACCGGTACGCGAGGGGCGGGCGCCACGGAGGATGTCGCGACGGCTTCCTCTTCTTCCTCCCCGGAGACGATGTCCACCAGGTAGGTCGTCAGCACACCGATCGCCACTGCGGCAGCCACGGCCACCAGGGTGACCAGCGCGATTGTCAACGGCTTGGTGCGGCCGCTGCCGAAGCCACCGTGGATCACGTCCGGGTCCTCCACGTGCTCGGGCACGGGCTCGACGGACTCGGGCACCTCGACGACGGGGATGGTGTCGGTCGGGGTGTCGTCTTCCTCGCTGTGGCGGCGCGAGCCCGGCAGGTTGGCTGCTTCCTTCAGGGCGGTGGCGATTTCGCGGAAGGCGGCTTGGTCGACGGCGTCGGCGTCGACAAGCGCTCGCGTGCGTGCGGTGATCTCGGCGAGGTCGTCGGAGGTGACGTTGGAGGTCAGCAACTCCAGGGCGGCGGCGAACGCCTCGGCGTCGGTCGGCTTCGTCGCATCCGGCAGGACGGCCGGGAATGCGAGGCGCACGATGCCGTCTGTATCAATGCGCAACTGCTGGCGGTTGTCCAGACCCAGCGGCACGCCGGCCTCGTGCGCGGTGGCCAACGCAGCAGCCAGCGGCACGAGCGCATTGGCGACGGCCTCCGTGTGCAGCGTCTGGCCCGACTCCGCAACAGCCTTCACCGAGGAGCCCTCGATCCAGTCGGACACCACGACGGCGCCGGAGCGGAACGACAGGATCTCCACGTGGTCCGGCAGCGCCGGCAGGTGCATGTTGACCAGCTGGCGGGTACGGCGCGCGATACCGGCGGCCTGGAGGGCGGCCTCGCGCGGGGTGGCGGGCGCCATCGGGGCGGCACCGGTGGTGTCCACGAACGTCAGCGCGACGTCGCGGCCAGTGGCAATCTCGCGCGCCTGCCAGAAGCGGGCGCTGGAGGTGGCGCCGTGGTCGCGGATGAGTCGGAAGCGGCCGTCGGACACGGACGCACCTGGCACAAGGCGTGGGCCGCGGACGACACCGGCGGACATCGGTGGTGGTACCGGGGAGGCGTTGAAGGTGTCGGCGGCGAGGAACTGGTTGGACATCTCGCGCGGGTCCACCTGGCCCACTTCGAGGCCGCGGTCGGCATCCGCGGTGATGAACCGGCCCAGCCCCGGGATGCGGCCCACGGCGGAGCCCAGGTTCTGCACTTCCGGCAGGCCGGAGCGCGACAGCACGACGCCGGTGACGATGAGGAACAGCACGCCGAGCAGTGCAATCTCGATCAGCGAGCCCAGCGACGGCGCACCGATCATGCGCCCAAGGGCTTCCGGGAGGTGGAGGCCGGCGATATCGCGAAGCAACCAGCGCACTCCGAACACCACGGCAACACCGACGATGGACGCGCCGATCGCCCACAGGGACGTGTGCAGCACCTCGCGGGCCTGCAGGGTGCCCAGTTTGCGGCGCAGCAGCAGCGCACCGATGATCGCGCCGGCGACAAAGCCGAAGCCGTTTGCCGCACCGAGCAGGATTACCACGTGGCCCGGCTCGCTCGCGATGGTCGGTGCCAGCATGGACAGTGCAATTTTGGTGCCGGTGATGCCAGCGATGATGAAGGTTGGCGTCCAGGCTTCCTCGCGCGCGTAGAACACACGCAGGTGCAGCATGACCAGCGCGTACGGGATGAGCGTGAACGCGGCGGCGCTGATGGTCAGGCCGAGGGTGTAGGCGGCTTCGTCGCTAAATGAGCCGTAGGCGAACAGGGCGCTGGCGATGTCAGGGCCGAGCGCCGTCATGAAGACGATGATCGGCAGCAGGGCGATAAACGTCAGTTTGGTGCCCATGGTCAGGTCGTGCACAACGGCCTTGTCGTCGCCGTCGGCGGCGTTGCGCGACAGGCGCGGCATGATTGCGGTCAGCAGGGTCACGCCAATGATGCCGTACGGCATCTGCAGCAGCATCCAGTGCTGTTGGTAAATGAACTGTGCCGCCGGGTCGGCCGCGAACGCGATGCGGGTGGTGATCACGTAGCCGAACTGGCTGATCGCCACATAGGTGATGATGGCCAGGGCCATGCCGCCGAATTGCTTGAGGCGCTCGTCGATCCCCCACAGCGGCCGCAGGTCGATGCCCAGTTTGCGCAGTGCGGGCAGCATGATCAGGCACTGCACCACGACGCCAGCGGTGGTGCCCAGGCCAAGCAGCAGGACGTGCGGATTGCTTATCGACGACGGCGCCGCCGGATTCAGCGTCCCCGGCAACGCCATATACGCCACCAGCACCGCAATAGACACGACGTTGTTGGCCACCGGTGCCCATGCGCCCGGCCGGAAGTGTTGCTTCGTGTTCAGGATGGCCATGAACAGGGAGAACATGCCGTAGAAGAAGATCTGCGGCAGCAGCAGGTAGGCAAAGGATGTGGTTTGGACGAGGTTGCCTGTGGAGTCCTCGTCCAGCATCATCTCGGTCAGCCACGGCGCGCCGACGACGGCGAGCAGCGTGACCACCGTCATCAGTGTCAGCGTGAGCGTGAACAGGCGACGGATGAAGGCGGCGCCGTGGTCGGCGTCCTCTTTCTCCGCGCGGACGAGCACCGGTACGACGAGTGCGGTGAGCACGGAGCCGAGCACGATTTCGGTGATCAGGTTCGGCAGTGTGTTGGCGGTGTTGAACGCGGAGGCGACAACCTCGCCGAGCGCCGCGCCGATGAGCACGGTGCGGATAAAGCCGGTGATGCGCGAGATCAGGGTGGCAATCGCCATCGATCCGGTGGCGCGGACGACCTTTTCGCCATCGCTCGGTTCGGTGTCCTCGGCAGGCTCGGCGGGCTCGGCGACCGCAACGTTTGTCGCGGCTGTGGCGACTGCGGCGGCGTCGTCAGCCGTCGGTGGCGGGGCGATGGTCTCGCCCTTGGGGCTGGTGGTCAGCAGGGACTTGTCCGGCAGGCCGGTTGCCGCCGGGGTGGGCGGCTTCGGCTCGCGCGGGGCCGGTACTGGCGCCGGTGGTGCCGGGGCGACGATGCGGCGGCGCAGGCCAGCCTCGGGCTGGCTGTTGTCCTGTGCTGTCACGGCTGTCTCCGTTCACGTGGGTTGCTGGGTGGTGGGCGTTTGGTTGGGCGCCTGTTCGGCGGTGCTTTCCTGCGGGTGATGAGCAGGAGCGCCAGCATCGCGGCGATCAGCGCGCCGGCGAGCGCCCACCCGCCGAGTTGGAGCCCGGCAGTGCGCACGGAGATGTCCACCGGGCGCGAGATCGGTTGGGCCGAGGCACCCGCGAGGTAAAGCTGCAGGTCGGTGCCGCGGTTGTTGTCGGGCAGGTCGGCGGTCATCTGGACGGTGACGGAGCCGCGTGCGGGGATTTTCAGCGTCCCCGGCACGTTCAGTTTCGCGCCGTCGGGCCCCCAGTAGCGGATCTGGGTTTGCACCGGCAGCGGCATTCCGTTTTGGGCGACGATGAGCAGTGGGCTTGACGACGACGCCCTGGTGTACACGTTCCCCGGCGGGATTAACGTCACGGAATCGCGCAGATCGTTCAGCGTTGCCCGGCTGGCGGCGAGGCGGTCGCCGGTGGCGCGCACGGCGTCGTCGTAAAGCGAAAGTGCCCTGCGTCTGTTGGTGCTGAGCGCGACGAGCATGTCGCGGCGCAGTGGCAGGGTGAAGCCGTAGCGGGTCAGCGCGATGGCCGGGTCGGGGGCCATGAGCGCGGTGATGTCGTTGATGAAGCTGTTTTGCTGCGTGACCTGCAGGATTTCCGCGTCGGTGTAGGCGGCGGGGTCCCCGAATGTGCCGGCGTCGTCGGCGGGTGGGACCTCTGGCGGGGCGGCGAGGTAGTCGCCGAATGAGACTGGGCGCGACGTGCCGTCGGCGATTAGGCCAGCGATTGTGCCAAGGAACACCGCGGCGGTTTTCGCGTCCCACGTCGCCGGTGGGTTGACCATCACAGGCTGCGTCGGTGCGTCGTCCTCACGCGTGGTGGCGCTCTGGGCGGCAAGCCGCATCGCGGCGGCGGCGTTGTTGTCGCGCGCGGTCTTGGAGTCCATGGTGTAGTCGAACCGCAGGCTCGGGTTGGTGTAACCAGGCGTTTCGGGGTGCTCCCCCGTCGCCGCCAGCACCGCGGCCAGCGAATCCTGGTACGCGACCTCCATCACGCCGGCAGTGTTCCACGTGAAACGTTGTGCATCCGCATGCTTTGCGACGAGTACCTGCACCGGCACCTCCGGCACCGGCGCCGCCGCGCCCGAGAAGTCTGCGAGCTCCGCGCGTTCGAGCGCGCTCTGGTGGGAGTCGGCTTCGGCGTCGGACGCGCTGTCAGCTTGGGCCGCCTCCCACGCGGCGTGCATCCCCCCGTCGAACACCGTGGAGCGGGTGTGGTCCGCCCAGCCAAGCGCCGGCCCGGCGCCTGCCTCGATGTAGCCGGTGCCAGCGACCACCGTATTGATTGTGCCCGCCGTGCCTAGCACCCGCTGCAGCACAAACGGGCCGCGCTCGACGGCCTCGCGCATCAGCCACGGATCACCCGTACGCGCCACCGCGTTGAGGTCCGCGTTCGCCCACGGCAGCGCCACGGTGCAGCCGGTCGCGGCAATCTCGCGCACCTTCTCCAGCCACGCCTTCGCGTCCTCGGCCCCGGAACCTGGGGCGCGGTGCGTGTCGTCGTTCGAACCCCAGCTGTCGCGCAGACGCTTCGGTTCCTCCACCACGGCGGGGCGCGAATCACTGACGGTGTAGCCGCCGGTCATGCGGTCCACCGTGTCCACCAGCGCCGGGTCGAGCGCCATGCAGGTGGCGTAGCCAACCTCAGGGGTTTCCACCGCCTTGCGGTACTGCTCCACCAGGGTGTCCAAGCGCCCGCCGGGCGCGAGTTGTTCCGCCAGTGCGTCGCTCTGCAGCACCAGCGGCGGGTCCTCGGGGGCCTCGCCGGTCTCTCCCGGCACGATACTCACCGGAGCGGAGACCGGGTACAGGGCGGTCAGCCCGCCCGGTTCGACGTCGTCGGCCGACCCGCGCACGGCCAAGTGGAAGCGGTCGGTGTCCAGGGTGGCGCTGGTGTCGTCGATAAGTTGCAGCATCATCGGGTACGCGCCGATGCCGCCGGGCGCGGTCATCTGCAGCGACAGCTCGGCGCTTTCGCCGGGGCGCAGCCGGGTATCCACGACCACCTCGTCGCCCACAACGCTGTACTCCCCCACCCCGGCGACGGCGGCCACGCGCTGCTCGGAGACGGAGCCCACCGGCGCGGCGCGACGCGTGAGCACTTTGAGGCCCTCGAGGGTTGTGTCGGTCTGATTGGTCACGCGAAGTTTCACGTGAAACGGATCGTGCGCGGAGACGACCGCGGGGGCGTCGATAAGCGACACGCGCGCGAGCTGGCCCTCACCCGGGCGCACCGCCGGGTTGACCCACTGCTCCGCAACCTCAGGGTTCTTCGGGCTCACCGGCACCGCAGGCACCGCGCGAGCCGGGGTCGCTGACGGGACCGCCAGCGCCACCGCAACCGCGGCCGCAGCTAGACGGGAAATCGGCCGAATCATCGCGGGGTAGACCTTCCGGCGGCGACTTCCTTCCGAGCCAGCTCAGGCATCCGGTCAAACGCGATACGCGCCAGTTTGCGCTCGTCGGCATACGCAAGGTGCTCCATCAACTCGCTCATGGGCACCCAGGCCACTTCGGTGACCTCCGGGTCTTCGTCGTTAAACACGCCGTCCACAAACCGCAGCAGGTTGTGGTGCACCGTCTTGTGGATCCGCACTCCGTCGGACACAAACCAGTAATCAATGGTGCCCAGGGTGTCGAAGGCCTCGCCGGTAATACCGGTCTCCTCCCAGACCTCACGCTCTGCGGTGCGCCACTGGTGCTCGCCATCCTCGACGTGGCCCTTCGGCATCGACCACAACAACCGCCCACGGCGATCCAGCCGGCCAATCAGCGCGACGTAGATGCGGCTCATGTCTACCTTGCCGTCCGGGCCGACAGCCTCCGCCATACCGGAGACCACCAGACCACCGGCCGAGGTCTCGTCGCGCACCTCCATCGAAGAGTCGTGCTGGCGGTTGTACTGCGAATGACGGCGATGCTGGTTGCGGTTTCGGTTCCGCTGATTCCCGCGCCCGCCCCTCCGGCGGTTGTTCGGGTTACGGCGACGGTGTTGCTTCTTCTTCGGCTTGTCGCCGCCTTCTGATTGGTTCTTGTCTTGGCCCTGCTGGTTTTTATTCTGGCCGCCGCGGCGCTTCCGCGGACGACGCCGCCCGCCGGATCCCCCCTTACCGCTGGGGGGACCCGGTACAGGCCGCGTGTTGTCACTCATTCGTGCCATGCTATCCGGCTTCAGGCCGGTTGTGGTACTCCACGCGCGGGGGTGGCGGGTATCGTGTCCAAGGTGACAAAGCTTTTCGACATGCCCGATCCGAACGACCCACTTGCCCCCGCCGCGTTGATGGCCCGGGCGCAGGGGGTCGTCGAGAAGCAATCTGCCCTGCTGGAGCCGCTTGCCCGACTCTTCGCCGAGCGCGGCGAGTCCTTATATATTGTTGGCGGTTCCGTCCGCGACGCCATGCTGGGCCGCGGGGTGCACGATTTGGACTTCACTACCTCCGCCCGACCTGCGGTTATCCAGGAAATTCTCGCGGAGTGGGGCGAGAAAGTGTGGGACACCGGCATCGAGTTCGGCACCGTCTCCGCGATCCGGCACGGCGAAACCGTGGAAATTACGACGTTCCGCTCCGATCTTTACGACGGCGTCACCCGCAACCCCGAAGTCACCTTCGGCGACACCCTCGAAGGCGACCTCGTGCGCCGCGACTTCGCCTGCAACGCGATGGCCATCGAGCTCTCGCTTGTCGACGACCACCTCGCCCCCACCTTCCACGACCCCGTCAACGGCCTGTCTGACCTGGTCGTGGGCGTGCTGGACACCCCGCAGGAGCCGGAGGTGTCGTTCCGCGACGACCCGCTGCGCATGCTGCGCGCCGCCCGCTTCGTCTCCCAACTGGGCTTTACGGTGGCCGACCGCGTCTTCGATGCGATGCGCGACATGGCCGGTGAGATCCAGCGCATCACCGTCGAGCGCGTCCAGGCCGAACTGGACAAACTCATGTGCGGCTCGCGCCCCTGGGAGGGCATCGACCTGCTCGTGGCCACCGGTGTTGCCGAGTACATCCTGCCCGAGATCCCTGCCCTGCAACTCGAGACCGACGAGCACATGCAGCACAAGGACGTCTACCGCCACTCCCTGACCGTGCTGCGCCAGGCCACCGAACTTGAAGACGCGGATGAGGGCCCTGACCTGAAGCTGCGCTGGGCGGCGCTCATGCACGACATCGGCAAACCCGCCACTCGCGCGCCGAAGGAAGGCGGCGGCGTGACCTTCTACCACCACGAAGTGGTCGGCGCGAAGATGACCCGCAAGCGCCTCAAGGCCCTGAAGTACCCGAAGCACGTCATTTCCGACGTGGGCCAGCTCGTGTTCTTGCACATGCGTTTCCACGGCTTCGGCGAGGGGCAGTGGACCGATTCTGCCGTGCGCCGTTACGTCACCGACGCCGGCGAATTGCTGCCTAAGCTTCACAAACTCGTTCGGGCCGACTGCACCACCCGCAACCCCAGGAAGGCCGCGCGCCTCCAGCGCACCTACGACCACCTGGAGGAGCGCATCGCCGACATCGCCGCCAAGGAGGACCTCGCTCGCGTGCGCCCGGACCTCGACGGCAACGAGATCATGGAGATCCTCGGCCTCAAACCGGGCCCGGAGGTTGGCAAGGCGTGGAAGTATCTGAAGGAACTGCGCCTCGAGCGTGGCGAGCTCGACCACGACGAGGCCGTCGCCGAACTCAAAACCTGGTGGGAGAACGAGAATGCCTGAGTACTTCTACGCCGATCGCCTCTTCAACGCCCTCGAGCGCACTGACCCCGAACCCGGCATGCTGCTCGTCGCCGCACCCGGCATGTACTCCCCCGAGTACGCCCGCACCGTGGTGCTCATCATCGAGCAGAGCGCGGATCGCACCCTCGGCGTCGTGTTGAACCGACGCAGCGAAACAGCGCTTGCCAACGTGATCCCCGCGTGGGCCGACCTCGCTGCCAAGCCCCAGGCCGTGCACATTGGCGGTCCCGTCCGCCCCGAGGCCGCAGTCTGCCTCGGCGTCACCTCCCCCGGCGTGGACATCGACGCCAACCCTTACTTCCAGCGCATGGCCAACCGCCTCGTGCTGCTCAACCTCAACGTTGAACCGGAGCTTGTCTCCGCCGACATCGACGGTGTTCGCATCTTCGCCGGCTACGCCGAGTGGGAGCCGGGCCAACTCGACGAAGAGATCCTGCGTGGCGACTGGTTCGTCGCCCCCGCCCTGCCCTCCGACGTGATCGCTCCGGCGGGTGCGGATTTGTGGGGGGACGTGATGCGTCGCCAAGCAATGCCCTTGCCACTGTTCGCGACGTTCCCCGCGAGCCTGGAGGACAACTAATTGGGTGTTTCACGTGAAACACAGCAGCAGATTCGCCAGGGTCTGAAGGACTCGTGGCTCGTCGGCCTCGGTTTGGTGCCGCTCGGCCTGGCGTTCGGGTTGCTGGTCACGCAAGCCGGTTTTGCATGGTGGTGGGCCCCGATCTTCTCCGTCATCATCTACTCCGGCTCGATGGAATTCCTGGCCATTGGCATGGTGACCAGCGGGTTCGGCGTGTTTTCCTCCGCGCTGACCGCGTTCATGGTGAACTTCCGCCATATCTTCTACGGCCTCACCTTCCCCCGCGACGTCGCGCGCACGGGCCTCCCGCGCCTGTACCTCACCTACGGCGTGACCGATGAGCTCTACGCGCTGACGTCCACGCTCGTCGCTAATGGCGCGCGCCTGACTCATGCCCGCTTGATGACCAGCGCGATGCTGATCAACGCGTCGTGGATCCTGCCGGGCATCATCGGCGCACTCGTGGGCAACCTCATCCCGGAGGACATAGAAGGCTTCGAGTTTGCCCTCACCGCCCTATTTGCGGTCCTCGCCTACGAGGCATTCCAAAGCAGCAAGGACCTCTCCGCCCCACTCATCGCGGGTGCGCTGGCCGTGGTCGCGGCGTTCATCTTCCCCGACCAGATGATCATCATCGGCCTGCTCGCCTACTTCGGCGTGCTGTTGCTGCGGTTCTGGGCACCGCGTATCGACGACCTCCTCACCTGGCAGGTGAAATAAATGAGCACCCTCGGACTCCCCGACGGCGTCACCCTCGGCATGGCCGCCGCCGTGATCATCCCGGCCGGCATCGTGACGTTCCTGCTGCGCGCCCTGCCCTTCGCGCTCACGCGGTACCTCAAGGGCAGCCCGTTCATCGACTTCCTCGCAGTCCTCATGCCCGTCGGGGTGATGACGGTCCTGGTCGTGTACACCATCGCGGGCGAAGCCGGAAACCCCGGCCGCTTCTGGTCCGCCCTCGCGGCTTTGGTGATTACGTTCGTGCTCCACGCCTGGCGACGCCGCGCCGACCTCTCCATCTTCGCCGGCACCGCCGTGTACATGCTGCTGGTGAACCTGGTGGTGTAGAGCGCTTATATCGCCAGGCAACCCGATAACGTTACGGTTAAATTACGTTTGGTCACAGGTTGTTGGCTGTGCTTTAATTGCGGTTGTCAAGTTACTTGGCTCACTTTTATCCGCTCTACTTCAGGAGTTTCCCATGAAGCGCACCGCCGCAGCCGTCCTGGCAGCAACCACCGCCCTGTCCCTCGCCGCCGTTCCGGCTCACGCTGTCGAAATTGCCGGTAAAGAAACCGGAGGCTACGGCCACGCAGCTTCTTCCCAGGTCACCGAAGCGGAGCTTGGTGTGTACGCCCTCGCTGCTATTGCAGCTGAGTTTGATAAGCCGGGTGAGGGTTTCTCTGCCCCGTTCATGGGCTCCTCCAAGGCTGGCATGTTTGAGACCAAGACCGATAAGGAAATCGCTAACCAGAACGCCGTCATGACGTCCTCGTACCAGAACGACGCGAACAACGGCTACAAGCTCGGCACCACCTACGACATCCTCGTCGGCACCGGCATCGCCGCTCTGGTTCTCGCTGCCCTCGGCGGCGCTGCTTACGCAGGCGTCATCCCGGGCGTTCAGCTCCCGTTCTAAGCCTTCCCGGCTTTAAGGCTTGACTCCTCTCCCTTGTGGAGGGGAGTTTTTCTCTGCCCTGTTTCCCAGGTCACGCTGCTATTGAGATGATCCGAGGGCTGTTGTGGTCGCCCTTTTCCAATTTGACTTCTGCAACGAATGCGAAGTTCTGTTTTAATGGCGTGTGTCAAAGTAATTGACAGAAGTAATCCGCCTCACAGTAGGAGCATCCCATGAAGCGCACTACAGCAGCAGTTTTGGCAGCGACTACCGCACTGTCGCTCGCCACCGTCCCGGCACACGGCATTACCGTCGACGAAGCCCGCGCCCAGGACGAAGCGCGTAATGCAAAAGAAGTCGAGAAGCTAATCAAGAAGTGGGACGAAAATGGCTACGGAGCCATGCCTAACACCTATGAGGCTGGCTACATGGCTGGTGGCTCGGTGAAGGCTGGGTCTTCGGGTGAGCAGGCATACGGAGCCACCCAGGCCGGCTGGGTTGCCACCTGGATTGCAGTATCAGCCGCGGGGTTGGGCTTGATCGCATTCGCTGCGAAGCAGGCGGGTGTCCTGCCACCACAGATCGCGGGACAGCTCCCGTTCTAAACCGCCCTTGGTTCTTGCACGTAACTCCTCTCCCCTGCGGAGGGGAGTTTTTCTCTGCCTGAGCCATGCTTAGTCGTCGAACCCACCCCCGCTTTCTGCCCAGGTTTGCGCGTTGTCGCGGCGCCGTGGCAGGGAATAGTTGTCCGAGACGTAGCGGGTGCCGTCTTGGTAGATGAAGTGCACGTCGCTGCCGTCCTTGACGGTTTCGAGGTAGCCATCGGTAACCAAGGAGTGGCAGGCGGAACAGAGTGGCAGCAGGTTTTCTAGATCGGTCATACCGCCCTCGGACCATTCCTTGATGTGGTGGATTTCGATGAAGCGGGAGTGCGTGCAACCGGGAGCGGCACATTGCCCGCCCCACATCGTGAGCAGGGCGTTGACCTGTCCCGGCGTCGCGAAGCGGGAAGAGCGGCCGGTGTTGATGATCAGGCCGTCGTCGTCGACAGTAGAAACGCGCAGGTCAGCGTTCGCGATCAACCCAACCAGTGCCTCGGAGCGTGCGCCGACGTTGTTGGGCATGTAGGCGCGGCCGTCCTTGGTCACCAGAACGTTGACGTGCGCGCCTGGCGTTGTCAGTGTGCTCTTGGGCTGGCTGCGGGTCATGTGCACCATGCCCATGAAGGCCTGCAGCAGCATTCGGCCGATCGGCATGCCATAGCCCGAGGCGGTCTTGCGTGCCTTCTTTGCGGGTTCGACGGCGTCGGCTTTCTGCAGCATGTCCCTGATGGAGAGCTCGGCGACCCGACCGTCTTCGTGGCGCAATGCATCCTCGAGCATTTCCTCCATCTCGTAGTAGGCGATCTCCCCGAGTTTCAGCGCGGCGATGAACGCGGCGCCATCCGAGGCGTTGAGCACCCCGTGGAGGGCAATCTCGCCGTTATCGCGGGTGTGTACGCGCAGGTAGTGGTCCGGCTTCTCGCTATCACCATTCCCTGGTTTGTCGTATCCACTGAGTGCGATTTCGAGTTCGTGGTAGCCGAGTTCCAGGGCCATGTCGACAAGTTGGCGCTCTACCGCCGGGGTTAGGTAGCGAAGCAGCAAGCGAACCACCGAGTAGCTGATCTTGCCCGCAGAGAACTGCTGCTGAAGGTACAGAAACTCGCCGAGGCGGCAGCCGACGTGGACATATTCGTGCGCTGTGGAGATCGAGATCCCCAGGCGACGCGTCAGAAACTGCGCCGTGGTCCGTGCCCCCATCTGCGGTGCGAAACCGCCCTCCTCAAACGCGCGTATCGACGACAACAGCTCCGCCTTACAACGCGTCATGCTTCTGTGCGACTGCTCGATTGCATCCGTAAGCAACTCCGCAAACGCACTAGGTTCAGTGCACTTCTCCTCCACTGCCGTTGTCATTGTGGTCCCCCTTAAGGCCGTATGTATGTTCGATAAAGCAAAGCATACAACCCGCCACGACACGGCTGTGACCTGCACAAACAATGTTTTATATGAGTGCTATAAAACGCACTAAAACCGAACGGAACAACTCCGCATTGCGGACAATCCCGGCCGCGCCAATCGTTGGGGAGGCCCAACGAATTCGGGCGCGTGGGGTCGTCGTCAAGCATCCGCAACTCCGCATTGCGGACAAGTGGGGACGCACCAACTAATTCACCACGCGGTACCAGAGGCGCTTGCCTTCCTTCTTCGGCGGGACGAGTTTCACGCGGACCGGCTGCGGCAGGGTGAAGTCGTAGCCGCCACTCTGGATCTGGCGGCGGATCTCGCGGGCTTTGAGCGTGTCGCCGACGTCGATCCGATGCGAGCGCTGGCGTAGGGGGCGCTTGAAAATCTGCCGACGAACCGCGCTGGGGAGGGCACCGGGACTGGCGGGGATGTCCTTGTACTTCACTACCCCATTGGGCGTGGTGGCCTCGATCGTCGCAACGGACATGTATCTGACGGTCGAGTCCACACCCGGGATGTGCGGGGTGATGTGCATGGTGCGGATGACGCCGTCGATAAGGTCGCGGCGAAATCCGATGGGTGCGCGGCCCGGGAAGATCATCCGGGCGATGAAAAACAGCACCAGGATCGGGAGGAAAATCTTGCCGTAGAACCCGATGATTTCAAGCGGGCCAGGCAGGAAGGGGCCTATGGTGTCGAAAAAGCTACCCATAGGCGAAGAATAAAGCTGGTGCGGGAACTTCGCTCGGGCTTCGCTCCAGAGGCCTTCGAATTCGTCGGCGGTGAGGTGTCGGGCGGTGATGCCTTCCATCGCGTCGTAGGTGCGCGGGTGTGGCACGGTGCCCATGGGTTGGTTGGCCTGTCCGATGACGCGGCCGTCGACGTAGATGCCGGTGATGGTCTCGGCGGGAGGAGTTGTAGGGCGATGCCGGTGAACACGGTGGCGTCGATGTGCACGCCGCCGCCCGCGCCCATCAGCCACATCACGAGCAAAGGCGTGACGCTGACACCCACTAACGACGACACTGCAAGCGGTTAAGAAGAGCCCCAACACTTAGGCGTTAGAACGTGGTGGACAAGATGGCTGGCAGCGTATCCCTTGACTCAATTTTGCTTGACCGCTCAGAGGTGTAAAAACTCGGTAACACCTTCCTGTAGGGGGTGGTTGTCGGTAGCGCACAGCTATTACGATTTGCTATGGCTGGTTGTTTACAGACGTCCAACTGTCAGAATTTGAAAAAGGAATACCCACTATGGGAAACACAGTCATTTCAAACTGATGGTCCTTGCAGGTGTGGCACCTCTATCCGTCTCGTGCCACGCGCGCATAACTGTTAAGGAGGAGGTGCCTGATCATGGAGAAGGCTCACCGCAGCGCATGGATCTACCCGCTTTTTGTTTCGGTTTGGATCGCAACACCGTTTATGGGTGACCGTGTTCCCATGTGGGGCCAATGGCTTTATTGGGCTGGCTTGATCGCGGTATCTGTTCTGGGGTTTGTTATCGCGGTGCGGGAGAAGCGCCCCTTGCTGGGGATATTTTCTGTTCTTACCCTGTTTGCTTGGCCGATCACACTCGGGGTGGCGTTGGCGTTCGCCCCCTTTGCCTGATGAGTGTGCTGCGAGGCGGCGGGTTCCGCTTGGGGATCCATCCCGGTGATTCCCTGCCGTCGCGAGTCTTGGTGCACCCTCCGATGGGCAGGCCCTGTCCCCCACAGCTCCGCATTGCGAACAAGTGGGGGCGCACCAACTAATTCGCAACTGGGTGGATTAGTGCGGGAACTTCGCTCGGGCTTCGGACCAGAGGCCTTCGAACTCATCGGCGGTGAGGTGTCGGGCGGTGATGCCTTCCA
>NZ_KV821287.1:0-34992 GCF_001815635.1 Corynebacterium sp. HMSC075D04 | reverse complement strand
CGTCGACGTAGATGCCGGTGATGGTCTCGGCGGGGTCGAGTTCAATCATGCGGAGCATGGGGCAGCTTTGCGACGACACCTCCTCCAGCTCAGCGATATTCAGCAGCTCTCCGCCGAGTTCGGGGACGTTGTAATGGATGCGGACGTAATGTTTCACGTGAAACTCTTTCTGGAGACATATGCGGAACAGATCATCAACTGTGCCATGTGATAGATCATTAGCGGAATAATAAGCACGCCGAGTTGGGCACCGCCGAAGATGACGGTAGCCATCGGCAAGCCGGTCGCAAGAGATTTCTGCGTGCCACACATCTGCACGGCGACGACGTCCTCGCGCGGGAACCGCAGCGCGGCAGGCACGACGCGGGTCAGCCACAGCATCGCGAAGACCAACACCACGGAGAATACGATCAGCAGCACGATCTCAAGCGCGGTGACGTTCGACCACACGCCGGAGACGACACCCTTGGAAAAGGCGGAGTAGACCACCATCCAGATGGATCCGCGGTCGACGATCTTGGTGGCCTTGGATTTAGCCAACTCCCCCAGCCGCTTGTGCGCCAACTGGCCGAGCATGAACGGCAGGAGGAGTTGGAGGGCGATGTCGGTGAACACGGAGGTATCCACGGATACGCCGTCGCCTGCGCCCATCAGCCACATCACGAGCAATGGCGTAGCGACGACACCCACCAACGACGACACCGACGCCGCCACAACAGCACCGGACACGTTGCCGCGTGCGATGCCGGTCAGCGCCACGGAGGACTGGACGGTGGACGGAACGAGGGTCATGAAGAGTAGGCCCTGGTAGAGGTCCTCGGAGATGAGCCCGGTGGTAGGTCGCGCGAGCAGACCGATCAGCGGGTATGCCACGAAGGTAAACGCGAGGATGAGGGCATGGAGGCGCCAGTTGGTGAGGCCCCGGAGGGCTTCTTGCGTCGATAGGCGTGCGCCGTAGAGGAAAAAGAGTAGCGCGATCGCGAGTTTGACGGCCACCCCAAAGCCGTCCGCGAACGCGCCGCGCGCCGGCACGATGAAGGCGAGGATCGCAGCAACAACGATGCCGACGAGGAGAGGATCGAGCTTCTTCATGTGGCCGAGTCTACGGCCAGCAGGTTAGCTCGCCGGGTTTTGGGCTTCGACCTTGTCGCCGGCTTCGATGACCTCAACCTCGCGCAGGCCGGAGATGGCGGGGCCGGAGACGCGCTCGCCGGTCGCGATGTTGAAGACGGAACCGTGAGCGACACACTTGACGGTCTCGCCCTCCACCTTCGTGATCTTCTTCTGCTGGTGCGGGCACACCGCCGAGTATGCGACGAACTGGCCGGCGGACGGCTGGGCGATGATGAACTTGTCCAGGATCACCGCGGAGCCGACCGGCACGTCGGTCTTCGCAATTTCTTCGGGGGCCTCTTCCCCGCAGGCGGCCAGGAAGGCACCGGCGAAGGTAGTGGCGGTGCCGAGCAGGAACATGCGACGTGAACAGGTCATGATGCGATCGTAGCTTGCTTCATGGCGCCCACGTAGTCGGAAAGTTCCCGCTTCAGCCCGTCCATGTTTTCCACACGACTATCGACGACATACTTATCAATAATGTTCGTAATCGCCGACCCGGTAATCGCGCCGGCGGCCCCAGCGGCGATCGCGTCGCGCACGTGCTCGGGTCGGGAGATGCCGAAGCCGAGCAGTACCGGTGCGCCACCGAAGGACTGCACATTATCGACGACCTCACGCAGGCCCTCCACCGTCGCCTCATTCTCCGCGCCGGTGACGCCGTCGCGAGAAATGGCGTAAATGTAGCCGCGGGAGTTAGCGGCCACGCCCTCGAGGACCTCGCGGGAGGCCTTTGCCGGGGCGATGAAGATCGGGTCGATGCCGGCGCGTTCGGCGGCGGCGGTGAAGGGGTCAGACTCGCGCACGGGGACGTCGGGAAGCAATACGCTATCGGCGCCGGCCTCCTTGAACTCGGTGTAGAAGCGGTCGAGGCCGCGAGTGTGGGCGACGTTGGCGTAGATCAGCATGCCGATCGGCAGGTCCGGGTAGCGCTCGCGGATGGTGCGCACCTGGTCGAGGGACTGCTGCACGGTTGCTCCCCCACGGAGAGCGCGGACGTGGGCGCCCTGGATGGCGGGGCCGTCGGCGACCGGGTCGGAGAACGGCACGCCGAGCTCGAGTGCGTCGGCGCCGGCTTCAACGATGGCGGAGATGATCTCCACGGCGTCGTCCGGGTTCGGGTCGGACAGCATGATGAAGGGGACGAACGCGCCCTCCTCCTTGGCAAAGAGTTGCTCGTAGCGCGACATTTACTTGTTCTCCTTCTGCTCGAGGGTTGCGCGGACATGTGCGATGTCCTTGTCGCCGCGGCCGGACAGGGCGACGAGAATGTTCAGCGGCTCGGCGTCGGCCGGGTGCTCGGCGGCGCGCTTGAGCGCGTAGGCCAGGGCGTGCGAGGACTCGAGCGCCGGGATGATGCCCTCGTGGCGGGAAAGGGCCTGGAAGGCGTCGAGGGCCTCGTCGTCGGTGACGGGCACGTACTTCGCACGGCCGGACTGGGCGAGGTAGGCGTGCTCCGGGCCGACGGCCGGGTAGTCCAGGCCGGCGGAGATGGAGTAGGACTCTTCGACCTGGCCGTCGTCGTCACGCATGAGGTACGAGCGGGTGCCGTGCAGGATGCCGATGGTGCCCTGGGCGATGGCGGCGCCGTGCTTGCCTTGGCCGAAGCCTTCGCCGCCGGGTTCGGCGCCGACCAGTTCGACGGTGTCGTCGTCAATGAAATCGGCGAACATGCCGATGGCGTTGGAGCCGCCGCCGACGCAGGCGACGACCACGTCCGGCAGGGCGCCGGTGCGCTCAAGGATCTGGGCGCGGGCCTCGGTGGAGATCACGCGGTGGAATTCTTTGACGATCTTCGGGAACGGGTGCGGGCCGGCAGCCGTGCCAAGGAGGTAGTGGGATTCGTGGAAGGTGGCGGTCCAATCCCGAAGCGCCTCGTTCACCGCGTCCTTGAGGGTGCCCGCGCCGGATTCCACGCCGACGACTTTCGCGCCCATCAGGCGCATACGGTAGACGTTCGGCGCCTGGCGCTGCATGTCGGTCTTGCCCATGTAGATCACGCAGTCCAGGCCAAGCAGCGCACAGGCAAGCGCGGTTGCAGTGCCGTGTTGGCCGGCGCCGGTCTCCGCGATGATGCGGGTCTTGCCCATCTTCTTCGCCAGCAGCGCCTGACCGATCACCTGGTTCGTCTTGTGGGCGCCGCCGTGCACGAGATCCTCCCGCTTGAGGAAGATGCGCGCATTGCCGTCGATCGGCAGGTTGCGGCATTCGGTCAGCGGGGTTGGGCGGCCGAGGTAGTCGCGCAGGAGGGAACGGTATTCGGCCATGAAGGTGTCGTCGTTAAACGCGTCGACGAAGGCTTGCTCGAGTTGGTCGAGCGCTGGCAGGAGGGATTCGGGGACGAACTGTCCGCCGAATTCGCCGTAGTACGCAGGGAGGAGAGTCATGGGGTGTCCTTTAGTCGTGGTAGTTGCCGATTGTGTCGAAGCCGCGTCGCAGCGCGCCCGCGTCTTTGTGGCCGTTGGGGTCTTCGAAGCCGGAGTTCAGGTCCAGGCCGGCGCAGCCGACGCGCAGCGCATCGGTGAGGTTGTCGGGGTTGAGGCCGCCCGCGAGGAACGCCTTCTGCTTCACGGCGTCCGGCACGCGCGTCCAGTCGAAGCGCTCCCCCGACCCGCCGTCGTGGGCGTCGAGCACTAGCTTGTCGACGACCCCAGCAACCGCCTCGGCCACCTTCTCGCCATCCGGCCGCGTTATGGAGACGGCACGCCACACCTCGACATCGACCTCCTTGCGCACGGATTCGATGAGCGCCAGTTCCGCCTCCACCGAGCCCTGGTACGGCGCGTGGATCTGCACGGCGGTGATGCCGGGTTCGACGAGCTCGTCGTAACCCGAGGTGCGGCGGGAAACCGCGACGTAGTCCAGCCCGGGCTCGGCGGCAATGATGTCGGTGGCTGTTTCACGTGAAACATTGCGCGGGGAGGCGTCGTCGAAAATGAGCCCGCCGTAGACCGCGCCGCACGCCTTGGCGGCCTGGGCGGCGGAGGCGGTGCGCAGGCCGCAGACCTTGTTCGGGCCGTAGACGAGCTCGCGGCAGGCGCGGTCGATGTCCGGCTGGGAGGTCAGTTGGCTGCCAACCAGGAACGCATCGGAGTGACCGCCGAGGCGACGCACGGTTGCGGAGTCGCGGATGCCGGACTCGGAGACCACCACTGCCCCATCGGGAGCGAGCTCGGCGAGGCGTGCGGAGCGGTCGAGGTCGATGGAGAGATCGTGAAGATTGCGGTGGTTCACGCCGAAGATCTTCGCGCCGAGCTTGATGGCGCGGTGAGCCTCGTCCTCGTTGATCACCTCGGTGAGCACGTCCATATTGAGCGACTCGGCGACGGAAGCCAGGTGCGCGTACTCCTCGTCGGTAAGGACGGAGAGCATGAGCAGGATCGCGTCGGCGCCGAAGTAGCGCGCGGCGTAGATCTGGACTTCGTCGACGATGAAGTCCTTGCACAGCACCGGCAGATGCGTCGTGGCGGCGACGGTGGCCAGGTGGTTGTAGTCGCCGTTGAAGTAGTCCGGCTCGCACAGGACCGAGATGCCCGCGGCGTAACGCGAGTACACGGATGCGATCTCCCCCGGCTTGTAGTCGTCGCGAATTGGCCCGAGCGAGGGTGATGCGGACTTGCATTCCATGATGAACGCGGTGCCGGGGCGCGCGAGGGAGTCGTACAGAGAGCGCTCCGAATTGCGTAACGTGGCGAAATCAACGTGTGCAACGCGTGCTCGAATATCGTCAAGGTGACGTTTTCTGTTCTCGACGATATTGGTCAAAATCTTAGCCACTGTAATCGGCCTCCTCGTGGGTGGCGAGCCAATCGGCCACCGTGCCGTTTGTAAGTAACTGCTTCGCGTGCTCGGTACCGGCGGCCAGTGAATCCGCGATGCCGTAGAGGTAGAACATCGCACCCGCGGACACGGCGACGGCGTCGCGGTGGGCAGCCGGGCCCTCCCCCGCGAACGTGGCGCGCATGAAGGCTGCGTTCTCGGCACCGTTGCCGCCACGCAGGTCCTCCAGGCTGTGGCGCTCCACCCCGAGCTCCTCGGGCGTGACCGTGTAGTGGGTAATCTCGCCGTCCTTGAGCTCCCAGACCTCGGTCTCGCCGTGGACCGCGATCTCGTCGGTACCCGCGCCATGGACGACGAGCGCACGGTTACGGCCCAGCTCACGCATCGTTTCCGCAATCACCTGGCCCAACTTCGGGTTAGCGATGCCCATGATCTGGAACTCCGGGCGTGCCGGGCTGAGCAGCGGGCCCATCGTGTTAAACAGCGTGGACACGCCGAGCGCCTTGCGGACCTGCTGCACGAACGCGATCGCCGGGTTGTACGCCGGGGCGAACAGGAACGTGAAGTTGGAGGACTCGAACTGGCGCACGGCGCGCTCCGGGTCGAGGTCCAGCGGGATGTTCAGCGCCTCGAGCACGTCGGCCGAACCGGACTTGGAGGAAACGGAGCGGTTGCCGCACTTGATCATCTTCACGCCACCGGCAGCTGCGGTAAGCGAAGCGGCTGTGGTGATGTTGATGGTGTTCGCGCCGTCGCCACCCGTACCGGCGGTGTCCATGATCCCCTCCCCCGTCACCGGGAACGGGCGCCCGGCGGCGAGGAACGCGCGGGCCGCACCGGCGATGTCGGCAAAAGTTTCACCGCGGGTGCGGATCATGGCCAGCAGCGCGGCGATGTGCACGTCGTCGTAGTCGCCGACGGTCAGCGGGGTAAACGCCTCGATAGCCTCCTCGAGGGTGGGCTCGGGGTTGTCCATAAAGCGGCGGAAGATCTCGAGTTGGCTAGTCATTGTCGCGGCCTTTCTGTAGCAATTTCGTCACACAGTGGTCCAGGATTTGCGGGCCAGAGGGGGTGAGGATGGATTCGGGGTGGAACTGCAGTCCGATGGACATGCCATCGTCGGTTTCGGCGGCCATGATCACGTCGCCGATCTCCGTGCCGGTCCACGCCAGCGGCGTAATACCGGGTGGCGCGGTGGTGGCGCCGAGGGAGTGGTAGCGCGCGACGGGGACGTGGCGGCCGTCGTTAAGCACCATGCTTTGCGACGACCCATGCACCGGCCCGCACGGCTCAACCCGCCCACCAAAGTGCTCCACCAGAGCCTGAAAGCCCAGGCAGATGCCCAGAATCGGGACCCGTCCCTGGGCGCGCTCGATGACCTCCATCATGCAGCCGGCGTCGGCCGGGTAGCCGGGGCCGGGCGAAAGTACGATGAGGTCCGGGTTGGCGTTCAACACCGTGTCGGCGGTAACGGTGTTGCGGTAGACCACGGTGTCGTAGTCGGCGAACGCGTCCACCAGGTTGTACACAAAGGAGTCTTGGTTATCCAGCAGGACGATCATTTCTTCACCTCCAGGTCGCGGCCACCGGCGAGTGCGTGCAGGACTGCGTAGGCCTTGTGCAGAGTTTCGTCAGCCTCGGACTGGGGCACGGAGTCGCGCACCACGCCGGCGCCGGCCTGCGCGATGGCCTTGCCATTGGCCACGAAGGCGGAGCGGATGACGATGCAGGTGTCGAATTCGCCGTCGCCACGCAGATACCCCACCGCCCCGCCGTAGGAGCCGCGGCGCTTGCCTTCAACGGAGCGCAGCAGTTCGGTCGCGCGCAGCTTCGGTGCGCCGGTGAGCGTGCCCATGTTCATGCACGCGCGGTAGGCGTCAAGCGCGTCGAGGTCCGCAGCCAGCGTGGCGGTGACCCGGCTAACCAGGTGCATCACGCGCGAGTAGCGGTCCACCTGCAGTAGGTCTTGCACCTTGCGGGTGCGCGGCTCGGCCACGCGCGCCATGTCGTTGCGGGCCAGGTCCACCAGCATGGTGTGCTCGGCGACCTCTTTGGCGTCGGTGCGCAACTGCAGTTCCATGCGCGTATCCAGCTCGTGGTTGACCGTGCCGTCCGGGTTCAGCCCGCGCGGGCGCGTGCCGGCGATGGGATACAGCTGCACCTGGCGGGTGGTCGGCGAGAACTTCAGGTTCGACTCCGGCGATGCGCCGAACAGTTCGTACCCCTCACCGCGGATGTAGAACATGTACGGCGAGGGGTTGGCGGCACGCAGGCGACGGTACGCACCGAAGGCGTCGTCGCACGCTGCAGTGAAGCTGCGGGCCGGCACCACCTGGTAGATGTCGCCGTTGTAGATGTTGCCCTGCAGCTGTTCCACTACCCCACGGAACTCCTCGTCCGGCATATCCGCCTCGGCGATGAGGGTGCCGGTGAGGGTGGTTGGGTCGGTGGGTGCGGGGGCGTCGTCGATAAGTGCTGCGATCTCGGTGAGATCAATGCCGTCACCTGCAGCATCAACCCCGGCGAGGTACGCCGTGCCGGTTTGGTGGTTCACGCGCAGCACCACCTCGGCGAGCACGAACTCGTAATCCGGATACGTGTTGTCGCCGTCGGCGACCTCGGGCAGGCGCTCGAACGTCTCCAGGTAATCGAACGCGAAACCGCCCGCGAGCAGCGGAAAATCCTCGTTTCCCTCGGTGGCGGTCAGTTTGCGCAGCACATCCATCGTGGACGCGGCGGTGAGCCGCTCGCGCTCGTCCTCCACATCAACGCGCGGAAACTCGTGCTCCAGCCCGATCTCGTTCGCAATGACCTCGCCCGACGGTGTCAACGGTGTGAGCGTCACGTGGTTGCCGGAGCAAGTAATGCGTATCGACGACCGCAGCACCGCCAACGACTGCAACCCCGAACGTGTCGTGATGTCAGCGGACTCGAGCAACACCGTGTCGGTTGCGTCGAGGCCGCCGATGTGGGCGAAGAGGCTTGCCACATCCTCGTGGTAGCGCACCTCTTGGCGGGGGAATTTCATGTGATCCTCGGTTCTGTTCTTGCTTGCACCGAGGGATAAAAAAGGGCCCGCGGCGCTTGTGGACAAGCTGGCGGGCCGTGACTTCAGAAGGTGGCGCGCCAGTTAGGCGAGCCACCACCATGTTTGAAAAGTCATGTACGTCACAAAAAGGAAGTGTAGCGGAGGATCCGGCGTGGCGGGCACATTTTATTCGTTGTTGTCGGCGTGGTCAGCGGCTCGTCGCAAAGCATCAAGGTTCACCGCGGGCTTCTCCTCTTCTTGCGCAGGCGCCTGCTCACGCGCGTGCTCCACCAACGTCGCGGCGCGCGCACCGAAGTTGCCGCCCACGGACGCCGAAATCACCGCCGCTACCGCCGCGATCGCCGGCATGACCCACATCCAGCCGGAAGCGATGAACGAAAACGCCGCGCCGAACGCGAGCGCCAACGCGGCCAGCACCCAGAACGGACCCGCTACCTTATGCGCCTGGTTCCAAATGCCTTCGTCCTTGCGCACAGCCGGCACGTGGAGGCCGATCCACTTGTTGCCGGGCAGCTTGCCCGCAGAGGCGAGCGCGCCGGGGATGAACAGCGCAAGCGTTAGCAACGAGAAGATAATGCCGAGGACAACGTTAAGGGAGCTCATGTTCGCGAACGGACTCATAGCCACTAAGCATACGACCGCACACTCACCTGCAAAAAAATATGATCAAAATGCAGTAGATTGCATAAATACGGGCTACGCTAGGCCCATGCAAAAGAAAATCCTCCACTCATTGCTGTTCTGGGTGGTTGTAGCGATTGCCTTGGGCTTCGCCTGCAGCTTCTTCTTCCCGGACTGGCTTGCCCGCGTCTTTGTCACGTTCAACGGGCTGTTCTCTAACTTCCTCGGCTTCTTCGTCCCGGTCCTTATCTTCGCCCTCATCGCCCCCGCCATCGCGGGTCTGGGTCAGGGCGCAGGCAAGTGGCTCGGCGTCACCGCCGGTGTCGCATACGGCTCCACGTTCATCTCCGGCCTGATCGCATGGTTCACGGCGTCCACGCTGTACCCGAGGCTTCTGGCCGGCAAGACCCTCATCACCGATGTCGCCGACCCCGATGCCGGCGGCCTCTCCCCTTACTTCAGCGTTGAAATGCCGCCACCACTGGAAGTCATGTCCGCGCTGCTCCTCGCCTTCGTCGTCGGCCTGTCCATGACGGCGGTGAAGTCCGACAACCTGTTCAAGGTGCTCGGCGAGCTTAACGACATCGTGCTCAAGGTCGTGGTCAACTTCGTCATCCCGCTGCTTCCGCTGTTCATCTTCGGCACCTTCCTCAACCTGGGTATGAACGAGAACTTCGGCGACACTATGGCGGCCATGGGCGTAGTCCTACTGCTCTCCGTCGTGATGACCGTCGTGATCGTCCTGCTGCAGTACCTCGTCGCAGGCACCGTCGCTGGCGTGAACCCGTTCAAGGCGCTGAAGAACATGCTGCCGGCATACTTCACAGCACTGGGCACCTCGTCCTCCGCCGCGACCATCCCGGTCACCTACAAGTCCACCCTGAAGAACAAGGTTGACGAGGACGTCGCCGGCTTCGTGGTCCCGCTCTGCGCGACGATTCACCTGTCCGGCTCGATGATGAAGATCACCCTCTACGCGCTCTCCATCGTGTTTATGGCCAACCTGGATATTTCCGCCGGCCAGGTCATCGGATTCATCCTCCTGCTGGGCATCATGATGATCGCCGCGCCGGGCGTGCCGGGTGGCGCCATCATGGCCGCTGTCGGTCTGCTGCAGTCCAACCTCGGTTTCGACGAGTCCATGGTCTCGCTCATGATCGCGTCCTACATCGTCGTTGATTCCTTCGGCACCGCCGCCAACGTCACCGGCGACGGCGCGATCGCCCTGATCGTGAACAAGTTCGCTGCGGGCAAGATCAAGAACGATTCGCTTGACGACGACACCGTCACCACCCCGGCGGACACCCAAGCAGGCGCCACCCGCTAGTCCCCCACTGATTTGAGACGACCGCCCTTCGGGGCGGTTTTCTTTTGCCTTGTTGCTCTTCGAGGTGTTTCACGTGAAACATCAGGTGCTCACTGTATCGAGATGGCTCCTCACTGTATGAAGTGACGCCCTCACTGTAAAAAGTGAGGCGAAAGTGAGGCCTCACTGTATTGAGTGACCTCCTCACTGTATGAAGTGACGGCTCCGTTTCACGTGAAACATTTGCCCGCTCCCCCAATGGCGTAGTGTCATTCGCATGTCCTTCGAGATCGTCACCACTCATTTCGTGGCGCACGAGCCGGACCTCGACGGCGCGTACGAGCTCTACCTGAACCGCATCCGGGCCAGCGGCGTCGAGATTGCGGCGGTGTCGCCGCACCCCCACCCCATCGAGGACGAGTATGTGCTTTGGGATCTCCGCTGCCAGGCCGCGTACGACAACCTCGCCGCGCCGGAGGACCTCCAGCTCTACGAGCTCAACGCGCTCGTGGACTTCTCCACCACGAACCGCGACGAGGCGCTTGACTACTTCTTTTTCGAGGATATGGGCGGCCCCACGCGGTTCGCGGCGGCACTCGGCGGCCTGTCGGACCTCACGCTTCGCGACGAGCCCACCGGCCCCCTCTCCCTCACCACCATCGTCTATCTCGGTGCCTCGCAACACATGGCGGTGGCGCAGCAGCTTTTCGACGACACCCTCGCCGCCCTCAACGCCGTCGCCTACCAACCGTTCGTCGCTCCACTCGAGGGAACCGAACATGCTGATCTCGTCGGCCCACTCTGGCTTCGCGACGCCACCTTGAACATCATCGGCAAAGGCGACGGCATCTTCTCCCCCGGCAAGGACGCCTGGGCGGGTTGGGTGCTCACCTCAGACAGCAACAACACCGCCGAGCTCCAACTGCGTGAGCGCATCGAGCCTGACGCAGTGGTGATTAGCCGGGCGGTGTCAGAACCGTTCTAGCGGGCGTTACCCGCTGTCGGTGTTGGCTTAGTTGGTCGGTGCGGTGGCTGCACTGCCAGCTGCATCGTCGGCAGCGCCACCTGTTGCACCATCAGCCGGGATGGAGTTGGTCACTACCTCGTCGGAAATGACCGCGTCGGTCGGCTCCAACGGATCCTCGGAGACAACAGCCGTATCGGAGACGACCGCATCGCCGGTGGAGTCCGTACCACCCGTGCTGCCCGTGTCGCCTGCGGTGGCGCCACCGGTGGTGACAGCGTCGCTGACGTCGGAGACCACACCGTCGGTCGGAGTGGTCACGGAGTCGGTGGTGTCCTCGGAGTCGTTGCAGGCGGCCAGTCCGGTTGCGCCGAGAACAAGAGCGGTAGCGGCGGCTGCAATACGAGTGTTGGTCATGACTACTCCTTCGCTAATTGATTCGCACGAGTTGATTCGCTCGGGCGTCGTACCCGTCGCTATTCACTTGTACGGGCCGAATCTGTGTTGCGAGTTGGAGAAATCACACAGGTTTCGTGTTCTTCACTGACGTTTGCGTCCCCACTCCGTCACGCGACGGTGAAAACGGCTGCTCTCGGGAACTTTCTTCCCCTACCGCACCCAAATAATTCACTTTCGCCAGGAGCCCACGGAGCAAGACCGAAGAAAGTTCCACATGGCAACGCAAAACCCGGCCCCCCTCACAAGGGACCGGGTTGAGTTGGTGGTTTCTAAGCGCAGCGACTTAGAACGGCAGTGCCGGGAGCTGCACGCCCGGGATAGCACCGGAGAACGCAGCAGCTGCGCCGAGCAGTGCAACGAGTGCGACCGGGACGCCGATCAGGAGGCCGAGGATGCCGGACTTGTAGTTGTCGTCCTTGATGAGCTCCTGGATGCAGTCGCCGGTGGACTTGGTTTCCTTGGTCTTGGCTTCGTCAGCCTTAGCGTCGCCGTCCTTGGCTTCGACCTTCTTCTCTTCCTTCTTGCACGCCTTGAAGCGCTCGGAGGAGCCGACCTTGGTCTCGCCGGTCTTGTCGCCCTCCTGCTTGGAGATGGAGGAACCTTCCTTACCCGGCTTCGGGACGTTGGTGCCCTCGGTCTCAGCGAAAGCCGGGCCGGCAACGAGGGACAGGGACAGGGTTGCAGCGGCTGCTGCGGTAGCGATGCGCTTCATGGGGTTCTCCTTAATGTGATCGGTGAAACATGCCAGGGCTCTGACACGTGTAAACCTAACATCGCTCGCCAAGCGATGTGTGTTACTTCGTCGAAAAAGTTTTTTTCCATGGCGAATTTGAGTGAGACTGCAGCGGTTCTTGGCATCACGGCGTTGGTGGGTTTCGGTGGCGCCGCCGTCGGCTACAACATGGTGGATGTGCCGGAGATTTCGCAGGTCACGATGCAAACGCATGGCGCGCCGAATGCGATTATCGACGACCCGCAGCAGGTCCTCTCCCCCGACGACCGCGCACGTCTCGAGCGTGACACTGCACGCATTGATGCGCCTGAGGTGGTCACGGATTTCCACTACATGGTGTTCAAAACGAACCACAAGAACGTCCTCGACGACGTTGAGGCGCTCCTGCGCACCCAGTACCCGGACCTTGTCGATCAGTCGAAGGGCGAGAACGGCCACCTTGCGGACGGCGCGCTCATCGTCGGCGTTGGCCTCGACCCACGCCAGGCGTTTGTGTACGGCGGCGAGGATGTGACTCGCGAGCTCATGCTTGACGACGACTCCCACCTCACCGATCTCCAAGACGCCATGAAACCCGGCGTGAAGGACGGCAATATCCCGGCCGGGCTGTTCCGTACCGCGAACCAGGCCATGAACGCCGAGGCACTCGCCCAGAAGCAGGTGGACGACGCGACTGATGACCAGATCGGCGCGACCATCGGGCTTGGCGTCCTCGGTACCGGTGTGGCAGGCGCTAGTGGGGGTGGGTTGTTGGCGGTGCGGGGGCGTCGTCGAAAAGCAGTCGCCCAGGCGCGCAAGGACTACGACACCGTGACCAGCGAATACACCCGCCTGGCAGGACGGTTGGACGAGGTGGACGTGCGGGCGAACTCGCTGACGTCTGCGTTTGCCGACGAAACCCTGCGCCGTCAGTGGGCGGAAGTCCGCGACCGCTTCCTGAGCATGAACGAGTTGGTGCACGGCGCGGCGGGGCTGAACGCGATCAACATGGCCGACGACAAGGACGTGTACGAGCACCGCAGGCAGTTGGCGGACGCGGCCGAATCCGTCAAGCACGTGTCTAAGGCGGAGGAAAACATCGACAGGCTTTTCGCCGTCGAGCATGGCGACGCCGCAGCGCGCCGGGCTGACCTGACCAAGATCCGCGAGGACGTGCTGCGGGCGCGCAGTGAGGTGAAGGGCAAGGAGCTGAAGCGGGAACTCGACCTGCTGATGGGGCGGATCGAGGCGCTGGACGCAAACCCGAACTCCCCCACCTTCCTCGATGACTTCGTGCGCGTGCTCGGCGATTACCGCGTGATCTTGGACCAGGTGAAGAAGAAGCAGTTCAGCGACGTGAAGGAGAAGCAAAAGCTGCGGGCACCGGCGGTGTACGAGACTGGGTTCTGGTACGGCGGGTACGTCCCATACGTGCACATGCACTCGTGGCACGCGGCGAACGTACAGGCGGCGGAGGCGGCGTCGTCGTCCTCCTCGAGTGGCTTTAGTGGCGGCGTGTCCTCGTCGGGCTTTTCCGCTGGTGGCGGTAGTTCGTCATTCTAAGAAATTTTGAGGTGACAGTCGTCACAAAACACAGTTAGGGCTTTTCCTTTATTAGGTCCGTGTTTATGCTTAGGCGCGGAGAAAACCGAAGCGCAAACCCGCCACTGAGAACACGCAGTGGCGGGTTTCCTTATGCCACGACCTAGTAGGTAGGTAGGCGTACCGTGAAGGTATGTCTGTCGAGATTGGCAAGGTCAAGAAGATTTTGGGTGACCTCATGTCAACCGGAACCGAACGCGAAGCGCTGTACAAGCACTTCCACCAACACCCCGAGCTGTCCATGCAGGAGCATGCGACCGCGGAGCGGATCGTAAAGGAACTGGAATCCTCAGGTATCCGGGTAACCCGGGTGGGGGAAACAGGGGTGGTGGCGGTCGTCGATAATGGCGAGGGCCCAGTCGTGGCCATGCGCGCAGACATTGATGCGCTGCCGGTCAAGGAAGCCTCTGGCAAGGACTATGCCTCCACGGCCACGCAGGTTGACGTTAAGACCGGCGCGGAGGTCCCCGTCGCCCATGCGTGCGGCCACGATGTTCACCTCATGTCGCTGCTCACCGCGTTGCAGGCGTTCAACGAGCACAAGGACCAATGGTCCGGCACATTTATCGGCGTCTTCCAGCCCGCTGAGGAGACTGCTGAAGGTGCCCGCGCGATGCTCGAGGCCGGGTTGGAACAGGCAATGCCGCGGCCCGATGTGTACCTGGGCCAACACGTGCTGGCCAGCCTGCCCGGCGGGCACGTGGGCACGCGACGCGGACCGGTGCTGTCCTCCGCATTCTCGGTGAAGGTCACGGTGCATGGCAAAGGCTCCCACGGGTCGATGCCGGAATTGGGCGTGGACCCGGTGGTGCTTGCCTCCACCATCGTGATGCGCCTGCAAACCATCGTCTCGCGCGAAGTGGCGGCCAAGGAAACCGCGGTGGTGACCGTCGGTGCGATCCACGCGGGCACGAAGTCCAACATCATCACGGACTCCGCCGAACTGCTCATCAACACCCGCGCATACAGCAGCGAGGTCAGCGAGCACCTCAAGGAAGCCATCGAGCGCATCGTGCGCGCCGAATGCGTCGCCGCCCGCAGCCCAAAGGAACCCGAGTTCACCTACTACGACCGCTACCCACTCACCGACAACGGCGGTGACGCCACCGACACCGTCCGCGAAGCCTTCGACGCATACTTTGGTGACGAATCCTGCTACCTCGACCCCGTCCCCGCCTCCGAGGACTTCTCCATCATCCCCGACGCGCTCGGTGTCCCCTACACCTACTGGGGCCTGGGAGGCTTCGCGGACATGAGCAAGGCTGTGGGCAACCACAACCCGGCGTTCGCACCTGATCTCCAGCCCACACTCGACCGTGGCGCCGAAGCAGTCGTCGTTGCTGCTTCCGCCTGGTTGACCGTGCCGGTCTCGGCGGATTAGTGGAGTTTAAAAATTTATGCAGCGGCCAATGGGGGGCATGGGCCGCTGCAAAGGACCCGAAGGCCCTGGGTGGGGACTATGTCCCCCAAAGGGAGCCCGCGCCTCTCGCACTCTAAATGGGGGGGGTGGGTGAGTGCTCAGCCGGTTCTCGGGGGGGTGTAACCGTGGGCGGGGCTCCGGCTCAAATATAGATCATGTGTAAATGGCTTGTCTAGTCTTAGTGCAAAATACTGCTAAACATGCAGGTAGATAGCGTGGTTTTGCGGTTGTGAGGTGCGGTTACGGCAGTTCCACGCCACACTGCTTGAGGATCGTTTTGGGCAGGCGGAAGCGAGCGGCCATGCGAACAGGTGTGCTAATTTTGTGCTGAAGATTCTCGGCACCTATTAAGCTCTCGGTTAATAAAACTGCTGGTTACGAAAGAAGCAGACGGAGGCGAGAAAGTTGCCATTGGAAATCACTGTCACCAATAGTGAAGAGCTTCTTGAAAGGAAGCGAGAGTGTTTGGCATCTCTAAGGGCCACCACTCGCCTTCCCCATGCTGAATTTCAAGACCTCAAGGTGCTGGCGAATGCCGGCATGTTGAGCGAGGATGAGCGGACCGTGTACGACGAGCTGCAGACAGTTCTCTTACTGCTCGGTGAGGGTCGTTTTGGGAGTGCATGATGCGGCAGGGCGGTTTCTCGGCGACGTAAGAGACACGTTACTTGAGGCGTTGCCGCTGGCATGCAGAGCGGATTTACAGGCGAAAGCCAAGCTAAACATCGACAAGAATATCGTGGTGGGTGATTTCAAGGCTCCTCTCGTTCACGGTGCTGGACAACCTGAGGGCTCAGTGCGCAGGGAAGACTACAGTCAACTCTTTCACGTGATTATCAATTACGAACTGTCATCCGATTCGTCGGAGAAGTTCCTAGCCGTAAAGAGCAGCAAATTCGAACTGCGGGTTGCTACGTCGCCGGGCATACGTTTCGAGTTTGAGCGTGACTACACCAGCGCGCCCTGTGCGCATATCCACTACTCAGGGGTCGCAGGGTTGCTCAGTCCAGCGTTAATGCAGAACTTTCAGGACAAATCAGGCAACCCGAGGAAGAAGGGCCGCCTAGATGAATTGCACTTACCTGTGGGAGGAAAGCGTTTTCGTCCGTCGCTTGAGGACTTCCTCTATTTTGTGATCAGCGAATGTGGATTCCGCGGGAGGCCAGGATGGGAACCTGCACTACAGGAACGACGCCGAGTATGGCTTTCTAAACAGGCTTCTGCGGCAACCCGAGATCATCCCGAAGCTGCTGCAGAGGCGCTCAGGGACCTCGGGTTTACCGTCACTCCCCCGAAGGGGTTCACTACGCCTAAAGCAGATGCGCAATGGTGAATTGCCCGTTAGCTACGGCAGTTCCACACCGCACTGCTTGAGGATCGTTTTGGGCAAGCGGAAGCGAGCAGTCATGCGGGGGTCGACGATCTGGCTGATCTGGGTGTCGCCAACCAAGGATAGCAGCATGAGGGCGTCGGTGGCGTCGAGCGCGGATACGCTCACGAGCCAATCGCGCATCATGCGGGTGGACTCCTTGACGGCGTCCATCAGTTCGATCTCGGAGGAGATGGCGTAGACCGCGTCGCCGGAATCCAAGAACGGCAGCGGCAGCGGGCGGCCTTCGAGCACCGTGACGCGGATCTTCACCTCGGCCTCGATCTCGGCGCCGCAGACTGTGACTTCGCCGTCGCCCATGACGGCGTGGACGTCGCCAAGGCTGAGGTTCGCGCCGTCGACCTCCACTGGCAGGTACAGGGTGGAGCCGGCGACGATCTCCTTCGTGTCCATGTTGCCGCCGTGCTGGCGCGGCTCACCGGTGGGTACCGACTCGGATGCCGGTGCGGTGCCGATGACGCCGATCATTGGGCGGATGGGGATGGTGATGTCGTCAGAAAACTGCGCCTTGCCATCGCGGATCGGGACGATGCGGGTGCGCTCCTCCACCGTGCCGGGCAGCGCGCCGAAATCAGGGTGGGTGGTCATGGTGGCCTGCTCGCCGACCTCGATGCTGAGGATCTCCACCTTCAGTGTGTCGCCAGGGCGTGCTCCCTTGACCGCGATTGGGCCGGTGGCTGGGTTGACCTTGTCCCAGCCGACGGTGCTGAACAGCTGGGACTCGTCGGTAATCGTGTTGGAGAAGCAGTCAAGGGTTCGAACCGTAACCTCGTCGCCGCTTTCCACATGAAGGCGCGGCTCTTGGTCCGGAGACAGGGCCAATACACACGCGTTGGAATCGATGGAGTGCATCCTTTTACCTCTCTTCGAAGGAACAACCACTGGATTGCCTCTGACCATAGTTGGAAACAGAAATTCGCAGGTGAAGGTTGTGAAAAGGGCGAGTATGTTCAGGCTGCCAGAGGCCTTTAGGGGCCTGGAGCCTCATTATCGACGAGGCCCGCGAACGTTTGGCGCGTGAACCCCTCGACCGGTGCTGCCGAATGTTTCACGTGAAACCCGGCTGTTGTAGGGCGCTGGCGGCTGTGGCGGTGGCGATAACGAAGTCGCGACTTGCCCCCCGAGTTTCCCGGTACCAAATACGCGGAACACGGGAGCACCGGCTCTGCGAAACACTGAGACCAAAAACCTGCACTGGTACTTCGGGCATTTGGTGTCGATTCAATGGTTGCTCAGTAGATCATGTATGTTTGGGTTTACGCACACCACGTCCTCTCCGGTTCGCCGTGACGGCGTGGTTTTCTCAATTCTTAGGGGGTAATGGATGGGTTAAGGGTCAAAAGGGGACGCGGACATTTTGACCCTTAACCCTAGGCGCCTAAAAACGCTTGAGAATAGCGGAATCCCCTCCGCCTACTCGCACTCTAAATGGGGGTCGGTGAGTGCTCAACCGGTCTCGGGGGGATGGACCGTGGACGGAGGGGCCCAAAAGCGGATATAGACGATCGCCCTGAGTGTGTCTACACCTAGAGCAAAAAAGTTTTTCGGTGCAGGCGGGAGGGTGCTATGGGATGATAGCCGGCATGACCATTCAGGCCCGGGCGCTGACATATAAGCGTGAAAAGGAGCAGTCGGCCGCGATCCGTTTGTTGCACGCGGACAACGCCCCGGTGCTACTCGCGGTCGTGGCGGAGCACTTCCCGCGAGGCGCAGAGGTCCGACCTGCGGAGCAGCTCTATCAGCTCATGGCTGAGGACTTCGCGGTGTTGCGCGGTATCTTCGAGCTCCCGAAAACACCTCAGGCGTACTGCAACGACTGGGTGAAAGCCGGGTGGCTGGTGCGCAAGTCCGGCACCAGGGAAACGGGTGAGACGCTTGAACCAAGCGAGCAAACGCTCACCGCGCTGCAGGTGATGGACCGTGTCAGTGCACCGCGATCGGCGGTGACGGCGAGCCGGGTGGCGTCGATAAGCAATGCCCTGCAGGCGCTCGCGCGGGACACGGACCCGAACATCGACTCCCGCCTGAGGCACCTCGAGGCCGAACGCGCCCGCATCGAGGCAGAGATCGAGCAGGTCGAGCGCGGGGAATTCGAGCTGCCCTCCCCCGCCACCGTGCACGAACGGGTGGGCGACATTCTGGAGCAGGCGAATGCGATCCCTGGCGATTTCGCGCGCGTGCGGCACGAGCTGGAAACGCTCAATACGCAGCTGCGCCGCCAACTGCTGGATCCGGAGGGCTCGCGCGGCGACGTGCTGGACGAGATCTTCGCCGGCGTGGACTTGATCGGGGAATCCGATGCTGGCAGAAGCTTCAACGCGTTCTACTCGTTGGTGGTCGACCCGGAACGCGGCGCGTGGTTGGACACGTGGATTGGGCAGGTGCTCGAGCGCGCCGACAACACCGCGATGACACCCGAAGAGCGGGCGAAATTCCGCAGGCTGTTCCGCGACATGGAAGACGCCGGCTACGAGGTTAACCGCATGATGACGCGCCTGGCCCGCAACCTACGCAACTACGTGGCCAGCGAACAGTTTGCCGAGGACCGCCGAATGATCGAGCTTTTACGCGACACTCGCAAGCTCGCCGCCGACGCCGCGGAGCGCGAGGAGCTTGCAGCCACCCACAAGATGGACACGCCCTTGCAGCGCATCGGGATGCAGATCACCTCGGTGGCGCAGATCAAGCTGGCGGACCCGGGTGCGGAGGTCATCACCACTGCGGTGGAGGCGTTTGAACCCGGCGAGGGCGACGCGGAGGCGCTCTACCAGGCGGTACGTGAAAGCGAGATCGACTTGGAAGAGCTTATCGCGGCAGTTGGGGAGACGGTTGGGATGGCCGGAGGGGCGTCGATAGGCAAGGTGCTCGAGCGCCATCCCGCCTCCCAGGGGCTGGGGTCGGTGGTGGGCCTTGTGTACCTGGCCCTGAAGCATGGGGTGCGGCAGGACGGCAGCGAAGAGGTGCGCTTCGAGGAAGACGATGGGAGCATTCGCTTGGCGACGGTCCCGCGGTGGCATTTCGACGCCGCAGCAGTAAAGGAGATGCAATGACGGAACCGCTGTGGACGGGCGACACGGGCACCCTGTCCGAGGAAACCCGGCGCGCACTGGTGGACCTGCTCAAAGGTCCGCTCATCACCGCTGACCGGAAGAAGGAAACCTGGCACGCCATCACCACCGACACGGAGACGCTGCGCTCTCGGCTGCACGATGTGTTTTTGGAGCTGGTTGTGGACGAGGACGCCGGCATCGCGTTCACTCGCCACGTCCGCCCGGACAACGAGGACGTGAAAGTGCCGCCGGTGTTGCGCACGGAGGCGCTGACGCACTTGCAAACCGCGATCCTGCTGCAGCTGCGCCACGAGCTGGGCATGTCTACCCCAGGCGAGCGCGTCGTGGTGGGAGAAGATGAGTTGTATGGCGCCATCAGCTACGTCCGTGCGGTGGACAACCGTGACGAGTCCGGGTTTAAGAAGCGCTTCACCGCGGCGGTGAACACCATCCGCAAGTACAGCCTGCTCACCGACACGGAGACCGAGGGGCGCTGGGAGGTCTCCCCTGTGCTGCGCCACATCTTCGACGCTGACACGGTCCACGCGCTGCGCGAGGAGTATCTGCGCCTGGCACAGGAAGGGGAAGAACAGTGACAGAGCAGTTCCGTCTTGCGCGCGTGCAGCTGGTCAACTGGGGCACGTTCGACGGCTACTACGACATCCCCGTCGGCGAGCGTGGGTTTTTGATCACCGGCGCGTCCGGCTCGGGCAAGTCCACGCTTATCGACGCCTTCTCCGCCGTACTAGTCCCGCCTGGCAAACTGCGGTTCAACGCCGCCGCCCAGCAGGAAACCGGCCGTGACAAGGGGCGCAGCCGCGTGTCCTACATCCGCGGCGCGTGGCGGCGCAGCGAGGACCCGGCCACCGGCGAGATCCGCAGCCAGTACCTGCGCTCCGGAGCGACAGCCAGCATTGTCGCGCTGACCTACCGCGCCGGGAAGGAGGCGTTCACGCTCGCCGCAATCTACCGCCTCAATGCGGGACAGCAGCAGGAAGCGCAGGTGAAAACGCTCTACGGCATCTTTCCCAGCGAGGTGGACGTGGACGGGTTCGTGCCGTTGCTGCAGAACTCCCTGGATAAGCGCAAGTTGGAGGCGAAATACAAAACTGCCGGCGTGACGTTCACGGACCAGTACTCCGTGTTTGCCAACCGCTTCCGCTCCAAGCTGGGTATCGGCAGCGAGGAAGCGCAGATGCTGCTGCACCGCACGCAGTCCGCGAAGTCCCTGTCCAGCATGGACGAGCTGTTCCGCAACTACATGCTGGACGTACCGGACACGTTCCAGGTCGCGGAGGACGCCGTGGCCACGCACGAGGACCTGCGCCAGGCGTACGAGCGGCTCGAAGACGTGCACCAGCAGATTGAGACGCTCGCTCCCCTGCCGGGGCTGAACACCAAGCTCAAGGATGCGCAGGCGACGCAGGAGAACAATGCCGCGTTGTCTGCCGCCCTGCCCAACGTGCGACGTGCGATTGAGGCGAAGCAGCTGCGCGAGCGTATCGACGTCAGCTCCGCCCAACTCGCTGCCCTCGAAGTGCAGGCGCAATCCCTCGAGGCCCGCAAGGAAGCGCAGCAGGAGGCGGTGCAGCGCGCCGTGGTGCAGAGAGAGCAGGTTGCCGGGCAGAGCCTGGGCGAGATCGAGCGCAACATCGCCCGCGAGGAGCACGAGCTTGTTGCGCGCAAGGCGAAAGTGCGCGACCTGGCGGCTCTGGTGCAGTTAGACGGGGCGTTGGACACCGAGCGCTTCGCGGAGCTGAAAGCACAGGCGTCGGCGGAGCTGGCGGCCGCGCCGGAGCAGGAAGAACGCCTACGTGAAGCGTGGTTCAAGGCCCGAAGCGAGCACGAGAGGCTTGCCGGCGCGGAGGCGTCGGTGGAGACGGAGTTGGCGTCGTTAGGCAACCGCACCTCCAACCTTGACCGGCGGTACGTGGAGAAGCGCGCGCAGCTGTGTGCGGATACCGGGCTGACGGTGCGTGAGCTGCCGTACGTGGGTGAGCTCATCGACGTGCTACCGGAGCAAGCCGAGTGGGAACCGGTGATCCAGCGCCTGCTCGGCGGTTTTGCCGCGACTCTTTTGGTGCCAGCGGAGCGCGAGCGCGAGGTGAGCAGCTGGGTCAATGGCCGCCACTTGGGGATGCGGCTTGAGTACCGCACCGTGCCCGAGGGCGTGGACATGCCGCGCGGACCGAAGAACCCGCTCAGCCTGTTTCATAAGGTGCGCGTGGTGGAGCACCCGATGCGCCCCTGGCTGATGCGCATGCTGGCCACCACCTTCGACTACGCCTTAGTGCGCACCGTGGACGAGCTGGAACGGCAAGACAAGCGCGCGGCTACCATCGACGGCTTGGAGCGCAACCCGGCCGATAGGACTGGCTCCGCCCGGTACGTGAAAAACGACAGGCAGCGCCTGGGCGAACGGCGCAACTACCGCCTCGGCTCCTCCAACCATGCCAAGGTGGAGGCGCTGCGCGCGGAGCTGGCGGAGGCGAAACGCGCGACAACGGCGGCGGGCAACCGCCTAACAGAGGTTGAGCGTAAGCAAAAGGCGCTGGCCAGCGACGTGGAGAAGGCTCGAGCTATCGACGCTATGGAGTGGGCCAGCGTGGACGTCATCAGCGTCGAGGAGCAGTTGGCGAGCCTGCGCGCCGAGCTTGAACGGCTGACCTCCTCGCCTGAAGCGAAGGAGTTGGAGCGGGCGTGGCGCGAGGCCGTCGATACGTTGAAGGCCACCGAGCAGGAGTTGCGCAGCGTGCACGACGAGCTCGCCGTGGCCACGCGGGCACTGCAGGACGATCAGGCGCGGCTGAAGCGGATCGATTCGGAGCACGTGGAGGTGGACCCGGCGCTGGCGGAGCAGCTGGATGCGATGCTCGCGGCCACCACGCGCCGTCTGACCCCGGAGAACTTAAGCGACAGCGCCTTCAAGGTCACCGCGCAGCTGGACGCGCAGGCGAAACAAGCGGCGAAGACGATCACGGAATCCAGCAACGCCATCGTGAACATTCTGTCCAACTACAAGTCCCGGTGGTCCGCAGAGTCTGCGGAGCTGCAGGCCGCGGCCGAGTTTGCGGGCGAGGCTATTGCGAGGTTGGAGATGCTGCGCTCGGACCGCCTGCCGGAGTTCCGCGGCCGCTTCCTGGACCTGCTCAACGGCCAGTCCGTGATGCACCTGAACACGATTTACAAGGAGCTGCAGCGCGCGAAGGGCGACATTGAGACCAACTTGGGCCCCATCAACGCGTCGCTGCGCCGCTCCCCGTACACCGAGGGGCGCTACCTGCAGATTGAAGTCCGTGACAACCGAGACCGCGTCGTGCGTGACTTCCTGCAGGACCTGCGCGAAGCGACCGCCGGCAGCTTGAGCGAGGCGGACGAGAAGACCGCCATCGAGCGCTACCACCGCCTGGCCAAGATCATGGACCGCCTCGGCTCCTCCGAGCGTGCCGACCGCAGTTGGCGCAACGTCGTGCTGGACACCCGCAGGCATGTGAAGTTCGTGGGCAACGAGGTGGACGCTGAGGGCACGGTGCACAACACCCACGTGGATTCCGCGTCGTTGTCCGGCGGCCAGGCGCAGAAGCTGGTGTTTTTCTGCCTCGCCGCGGCGTTGCGTTATCGCCTTGCGGGGGTGGATGCGGACGTGCCCCGCTACGCCACCGTGGTGCTGGATGAGGCCTTTGACCGCGCAGACCCTGTGTTCACCCGCACTGCGATGGACGTGTTTGAAAGCTTTGGCTTCCATATGGTGCTTGCCACCCCACTGAAGCTGATCAAGACCCTCTCCCCGTACGTCGACGGCACCATCGTGGTCCACTACGCCGAGGATCCCGTCGCACGTTCCACCTTCGAGCTCATTGAAACCTATGCGCCTGCCTGACCAGTTACCTCTCAAGCTCAATATGGAGCAGTTGCTCCTCGACGAACCCGTCGAGGTGTCCATTCCTCTGAAACCCCCGACTCGTGCGCAGGTGCTTGACGACGAAACCCGCGCCCGCGAATTCGTCCGCACCTGGCAAGCATGGGAACCCACAGGTGAGGTGGAGTGGGCTACGCGTTCCTGGGCGGGCTTGGGCAAACACGACGTGCCGGTGCGACTGATGTTGTCCGGATGGGATCGCGTAGCAGAGGTGGTCGGGCGTGCTGGGGAAGTTGCCCTGGCTCGCGAAAGGTTTGCGCGTCTGATTCAGCTGTTTCCCGACAGTTCGGAGTTCCGGGAGCGTGCTGCTCGCACCAATTCAGCGTGGATTGCGCTTTCAGCGGGAGATTTCAACCGACTTTGCCTCGCATTGCATTGGTTTCACGTGAAACCACAATCCGGCCTGCGTCCGCGTGCGGTGCCTATCGAAGGTCTGGACACGAAGTGGATCGCCACGCACCGGAGATTGCTGCAACGGCTCCTTGGGGTGAACGACCTCGGGCTCGCCGAGGGCGACCGCATGATGAGGGTACGGTTCTTGGATTTTTCGTTGGCACCGGCGCCAGGGCTTGTCGATGTGTCCGTTCCCTTTGGCTCGCTTGCGCTCCCGGATGACCTTAGGGTGCTCGTCGTCGAGAACAAGGAGACGTTCCTCGCACTGCCGCACACGCCCGAAGGCTCAAACGTGGTGCTGGTTTGGGGTGCGGGGTACACCGCCGGCGCGCTCCACGAGCTGCCGTGGGTCCGTCAAGCGCGGCAGATTGTGTACTGGGGCGATGCGGACGCGGACGGCTACGCCATCCTGAACACTGTGCGTACCCGTTTGTCTGCCGACGGGTGCTCCGTTTCGGTAGTCAGCGCAGCGATGGACATTGACACCGTGCAGAGGTTCCTCCACCTCGCAGTCGCTGACCCAGGGGATACTGCACGCGTGCTCCCCCGCCTCACCGAGGAGGAGGAACGTGCACGGCGGTTCTTGATCGCATCAGGGAACAAACGGCTCGAACAGGAGCGTGTATCCCTGGACTGGGCGCTCTCACTGCCACAGTTAGCTCCGTTGTGGGATCGGCCATCCCGAGATGGAGCCGTGTAACTCCTCTACACTGGCCGCCATGCGCTACGTGGACTACGACGAAGCAATGGCCACCCTCTCCCCCGCCGCCGCGGTCCAGGCCGTGCGCGACGCGCTGCTCAGCGGCTTCGACCCCGCGACTGACTCGCAGCGCCAAAAGGTCGGCCTCCCCCGCGGCGAGATGCACCTGCTTCCGTCGGCGCTCGACGGTGCGGTCGGCGTGAAGGTGCTCGGCATCCAGCCGCCGGGCTCGACCGTGGATGTCCCGTTGATCCAGGGCTCGTACCTGCTCATGGGCGGCGAAACGCTCACGCCGGAGTGGCTTATCGACGCCGCCGCGCTCACCACCCTCCGCACCCCCGCCGTCGCCGTCGCTGGGGTGCTTTCGCTTCTCGACGACCCCGTAAACGCCGTCATCTTCGGCACCGGCGCCCAGGGCCTTGGCCACGCCGCCACGCTCGAGGACGTCCTCGACGTCTCCTGCACGTTCGTCTCCCGGACTCGCCCGGACGGTTTTGCCTATCCCTGGGCTGAGGCGGGCACGTCCGCTGCCGACGAGGCGGTGGCCGGCGCTGAACTCGTGGTCACCGCAACCTCCTCCCCTTCTCCGATCCTGAGCGCCGAGCATCTTCGCGACGGCGCCATCGTCCTCGCCGTCGGCGCCCACACCACCGACACGCGCGAGCTTGATACTGACGTCCTTGCAGGCGCGCAGGTGATCGTCGAAGACGTCGGCGCCGCCAAGGGCGAGGCCGGCGACGTTGCCATCGCGGTCGAGGAAGGCGCACTCTCGTGGGACGACGTCGTGTCCATGGCCGACGTGGTCCGTGGCGATGTTGCGCTGGACACCAGCCGACGCATCGTGTTTAAGACGGTCGGCATGCCGTGGGAGGACTTGGCGGTGGCGCGGGCGCTGGCCGCAGCGGCATCGTGATGTTCCACGTGAAACATTCGGGGGCTGAAAAAGCCTCTTAGATTCCTAGCGTCCAAGAGTTGGGAACGTTTAGGCGAGGGGTGGCCCGGGGGTAATGGGTTGTGGAAGAGGGGGACGAACACTATTCTCTATCCCATCACGACTAGCCGACCTCTCCGTACGGGGAGGTCGGCTAGTTTTATTTATATGGATGATGAAGTGCTGAACGCCTACCGGCAAAGCAAGTACGCGAAGCCATATTTTTCATTGATGATCAGCTTGCAAAGCTCCGGACCCGTGGCTTGGTAATTCAAAACAGCGAAGCAGCCAGATCGATGCTGAGGGAATGTGGCTACTTTCGATTTACGGGGTACGCCTACTATTTCAAACAGGATGACGATTTCCCGCCCGGAACAATGTTCGGTCAGATCGTTGACCTTTACAAGTTTGACGAGTCGGTGAGGAAAAAATTCGTAGAGGGCCTCGAAATGATTGAGGTGTGGCTGAGGAGTCAGCTGAGCAATCGCCTCGGGTTCTACCATCCATTTGCGCACCGAATTCCCGCCTATCTTCGTAAAGATTCATCCATTTGGACAGCGGGCTCGCTATCGATCAAACAGTCGAAACATATTGGGTGGATCGCTGACTACTCCCGCGAAGAACGGCGCAGCCAAAGTGACTTTGTTCAGCACTTCCGTCGCAAATATGGTCCTCACCTTCCTGTTTGGGCAGCAACGTATGTGCACACTATGGGCGAGTCTGGAATAAGGTCTTCGATACCTCACTGGCCGAACCGAGAGATCATATCCAGGAGCTTTCCCATTTAAAGGTCTTCCTCATAAGCCCTATAAGACTATTGCTGCTATGAGGTTCCTCTTCGCGCGAATCTACCCGGGTTCTTCCTGGTCGGAAGAAATGGTTAACCTGTTGCAGAGCTTTGTGCGGAGATCCGGCATCCCCCTAGTTGCGATGGGGTTTCCCGAGGGTTGGGATGAGGAGCTGATCTGGCGCAGAAATTATGAGCCCGACCTGCACGATTATAAGGTGATTGACCACATTAACCAGATTGAGTGCATAACCCAGCCAAAGCTCTTGGAAACTTTTCACCCTGAACGCGACGAGCGAGGAAGAAAAGATTTGCTTAGGTATTTGGTAAAGAACAAGGGGGTATTTCTCCACGAGACTGGAGAAACGAAATACTATCCGACCTTTCAGTTCAATACGGATCTCAGCGATGTTGACCCCAATGTGGGGAATGTAAATGAGGTGCTCATCGATAAGTTCGCGGGACGGGAACCTGTCGCCCAAGCGGTTCAGCAATGGTGGGTAACCGGAGATCTCGGACCGAGCACAGAATGCGCTCCGATAACGGAGGTGAAGAGACGCCCGGATCTTGTACTTCAAAGAGCGAAGCGCCTAACCCCCTTCGAATCCGGTTCATAGGCAATTGCGTTGTAAGGGGGGAGCAGGCCACTCGCCTTCATCGAACACCCGCACGCCCAACCTCCCCCTGTCTCGCGCGGGCCGGATACGCTGCTACGTATGTCTTCGCCCGCACAGGACACCACCGAATCCCAGCGCAACGACCAGACCTTCGCGCCCGGCCTCATGGTCAAGGTTCGTGACGAACTTTGGCTGATCACGAGCGTGACGCAGTCGGCTGACGGCTTGCTGCTGAAGGTCCGTGGCCTGTCGGATTACGTTCGCGACACCACGGCGAGTTTCTACACCGCGCTCGACGACGTGGAGGTGTTCGACCCCGCCAAGGTAGAGGTCGTCGCCGATCACTCCCCCGGTTACCGCACGACGCGCCTGTGGCTCGAGACCACGCTGCGTCAGACGCCGGTACCGCTCTACCAAGATCGCCTCTCGGTGGCGGAGGGCATGCTGATGGATCCACTCGACTATCAGCTTTCTGCAGTGCGCAAGGCGCTTAGCGACGACAACCTGCGCCCCCGTATCCTCATCGCCGATGCTGTCGGCCTGGGTAAGACTCTGGAGATCGGCATGATCCTCGCGGAGCTGATCCGCCGCGGGCGTGGTGAGCGCATCCTCGTGGTCACGCCGAAACACATCATGGAGCAGTTCCAGCAGGAGATGTGGTCGCGTTTTGCTATCCCGCTGGTCAGGTTGGACTCGGCGGGAATTCAACGGGTACAGCGCATCCTTCCGGCGAGCCGGAACCCGTTCACGTATTTCCCGCGCGTGATCGTCTCGATGGACACGCTCAAGAGTGGCAAGTACCGCGCGATGCTGGAGAAGGTGCGTTGGGACGCGGTGGTGATCGACGAGATCCACAACGCCACCAACGTGGGTACCCAGAACAACGAGCTCGCCCGTACCCTCGCCCCGACCACGGAGGCGCTCCTGCTGGCCTCAGCAACACCGCACAATGGTGATCCGGAGAGTTTCAAGGAGATCCTGCGGCTGTTGGATCCGACATCGGTGATGCCGGACGGCACGATCGACGCCGAGGCCGTTTCCCGTCTCCTCATCCGCCGCCACCGCCACAGTGAGGAGGTTGCCAGCGTCGTCGGCGAGAAATGGGCGGAGCGCAAGGACCCGATCAACGTGCCCGTGGAGGCGTCTGCGGAGGAGAACGCCGTGGCCGCCGAGTTGGAGCAGACCTGGATCCACCCAGAAGCCGCCAACACCAATCCGGCGAAGGACCGTTTGTTCCCGTGGACGTTGGTCAAGGCGTTCCTCTCCTCCCCTGCTGCGTTGGGTGAGACGATTGAGAACCGTCTCAAGCGCATCCCCGAGTCGGACACGAACCAGCGCCAGGCCCTCGAGCGCCTCCAAGCACTCAACGCAAAGATCACGCGTCAGAACTCCAACAAGTACGCCGCGCTGGTGAACTACCTACAGGACATTGGCGTGGGCAAGGGCAAGAAGACTCGCGCGGTGGTGTTTTCCGAGCGTGTGGCCACGTTGCATTGGCTCAAGGAGAACCTGACCAAGGACCTGAAGATGCCGGCCGGCGCTGTGGAGGTCATGCACGGCGGGCTGTCGGATGAGGAGCAGATGCGGCTTGTCGACGAATTCAAGCGCACCGATTCCAAACTCCGCATCCTGGTCACGGGAGACGTGGCGTCGGAGGGCGTGAACCTGCACACGCTGTGTCATGACTTGATCCACTACGACATTCCGTGGTCGCTGATCCGTATTCAGCAGCGCAACGGTCGCATCGATCGCTACGGCCAGACCGAACCGCCACAGATCGCAGCGCTCCTGCTGGATACGAAGCAGGGCGGCTACGTGGGCGAATTGCACGTGCTGTCCAAGTTGATCAATCGTGAGAACGAGGCGCATGCGTTGCTTGGCGACGTCGGCTCGCTCATCGGCAAGCATTCCATCTCCGGCGAGGAGGACGAGATCCGCCGGGTGATCCAGAACCAGGTGCAGTTCGATGACGTGGTGAAGACCCCGGAGCAGATCGCCACCGAGCAGGCACAGACCGAGGCCGACCTCATCGACTTCTGGATGTCGGGCTTCGAGCCGGAGATTGACGACGAACCCGCTGCTACCGCCCCGGCGACCACCGCTACTCCGACTGATAACCAAGGCCTCTACCCCTCCGAGATCGCGTACCTGGAGGACGCGTTGAACGAGGCATTCCACGCCGCCCCGGAGCGCTCCCTTACTGCCGGTGGTGTGAGTTTCCAGTTCCACAGCAACGGCGTGGCTGAACTCGAGCCGCCCGAGGATCTGCGCCGCCGTTTGGATGCGTTGCCGCAGGACTACCTGGCGGACCGCAAGGTGCGGGAGAAGTTCCAGTTGGCCACGAACACCACGGTGGGCAACGAGGTGATGCGTCGTGCGCGAACGGGCCAGGATGGGTCCACGTGGCCGAAGGCCCACTTCCTCGGGCCGTTGCATCCGGTGACGGATTGGGCGACGGATCGTGCGCTTGCGCAGTTGAGCGCCGGCGAGATCACCGCCATCGAAGGCGACGTACCAACTCCCACGGTGCTGCTCATGGGCACGCTGACCAACAAGCGCGGCCAGGTGGTCTCACGCGCGTTTGTCACGGTCATGGATGGTTTCCTCGCGCAGACGATCGAGGACCCGTACGCCTGGCTGCGCAGCATCGGTCTGACGGAGAAGGCCATTAACCCGGGCACGCTCACCGTCCCCGAAGACGCGAAGGATCTCATCGAGCGTTCCGTCGAGGTGGCGAAAAGCCAGTTGCAGCCGATGATGAAGGCGGCTCGCGACCACGCACACACCCGCATTGATCATTGGTCGGATCGTGCGCACGCGTGGGAGTCGTCCAAGGAGGGTGTCCAGCAGACGTTGCGTGTTGGTCGTTCGGCGGGCTTGATTGCGCAGGAGAAGGCGCTGATTGCTTCGCTTGAGCCGGATCGGGAGTTGATCCGCCCGCTCGTCCTTGTCCTGCCCGCTGACCAGTCCAGCCCAGCCAATCACACCGAGGAGGCGTAACGCCATGGCTACGTTCGATTCTCTGATCAACGTTGATGAGTGGATTAGCGATCACTACTTCACCACCGATGAGACGAAGGGCGAGTCCTTCACCAAACGCGTTAAGGCGCGTACGAAGGAGTGGGTGGCGTTGGAGGATGAGACGGGCAGTCTCTCTCCGGTGAAGCGGTTCCAGCAGTTGCGCGGTGAGTTGCAGTCGGCGTTTGCCACGGACGAGGATCCGGAGGTCACGGCGCGGTTGGTGCGCCCGGCGTTCGGTTACGGCTCCCCCACCACGCTGTCGTATGAGCGCGCCGGGGAGGTGTTGTCGTTCCGTGGGTGGCGCGGTAACGCCGGTACGTTGATCGTCGTCGAGGCAGTGCTTATCGACGACACCACGCACGAGGACCTCACCTCCCTGCCCATCACCGGCGGCGTTGCCCAGGAGGGCAAAGAGCCGGCGGAGACGAAGGTGTCCAAGCTCATCAGTGATTTGTTCCTCGCTGCGGAACCGCCAGAGTTCGTGGTGGTTGTGGCGGGCCCGTGGGAGCTCGTGGCGGAGCGTGAGTCTTGGCCGTTGGGCCGCTACCTTGCGGTGAACCTGCAGTTGGTGGTGGAGCGCAACGACACGAAGAAGGCCGGCGAGTTGGAGCGCACCGCCGTGATCCTTGCGCGCGAGAACCTCGAGCGCGCCGCCGATGGCACGACGTGGTGGGCGGATACTCGTGAGGAGTCGCTGCAGCACGCGGTGAAAGTGTCGGGCGATCTGCGTGACGCGGTGCGTGAGTCGATTGAGATCATCGGCAACGACGTACTCGCACGCCGCCGCGAGCAGCACTTGCCGCTCGATGAGATCGACGGCAACGAACTGGCACGTCAGTCCTTGCGCTACCTGTACCGCATCCTGTTCCTATTGTTCGCTGAAGCCTCCTCGGAGCTGGCCATCCTGCCCACTGGCGCGCCCGAGTACGTGGAGGGCTACGGCCTGGATCGCCTGCGCGATCAGATCCTCAACCCGCCGGTCACCGACAAGGCCCGCCACGGCACGCACCTCTACGACTCGCTGCAGCTGCTGTTCACCCAGGTCAACGATGGCCACGACCCAGCTGAGTCCCCCAATTACGACCCTGACGCGCAGAACCAGGGCCTGACCTTCCGCAACCTGGAGGCGGACCTGTTCAAGGGCGAGGCCACCTCGCTTATCGACAAAGTGAAGCTCTCCAACGAGGCACTCACCCGCGTCCTGCAGAACCTGCTGCTCTCTCGCGTCTCCGCCGGCAAGGACCGCGGCTTCATCTCCTACGCCACCCTGGGTGTAACCGAACTCGGCCAGGTCTACGAGGGCCTGATGTCGTACCACGGCTTCATCGCCCAGGAGGATCTCTACGAGGTCGCACCGAAGGGCGACGCATCCAAAGGATCCTGGGTGCTGCCCACCGGAGCCGCAAACACGGTTCCGCAGGACAGCTTTGTCATGGAGACCACCCAGATGGAAGAAGGCGGCACCGCTAAGACGCGCCGCCTGCACCCAGAGGACTCGTTCGTGTTCCGCCAGTCCAGCCGCGATCGGGAACGCTCGGCGTCCTTCTATACCCCGCAGGTCCTCACGGAGTTCACCGTTGGCCAGGCCATCGAGGTCCTCCAGGAAGAGGGCCGCATCGAAACCGCCGACGATGTCCTTAGCCTGACTATTTGTGAGCCCGCCATGGGCTCCGGAGCCTTCGCCGTCGGAGCCGTCCGCCAACTCGCGGAGCTCTACCTCAAACTGCGCGAGGCAGAACTGGACAAACAGGTCGAGCCGGAACAGCGCGCCGTCGAACTCCAAAAGGTCAAAGCCCACATCGCCTTGCACCAGGTGTACGGCGTGGACCTTAACCCCACCGCCGTGGAACTTGCAGAGATCTCCCTGTGGCTCGACACCATGACCAGCCAGTTAAAGGCCCCGTGGTTCGGCCTGCACCTGCGCCGCGGCAATTCACTCGTCGGCGCGCTGCGCTCTACGTACTCCACCGCGCAGCTGAAAAAGCGCGAATGGCTCAAGGCAGTGCCGCGCCGGGAGTCGGTGCAAAATCTTGCACAAGCTATCGACGCCTCCGAGCGCGACCACAACGCTGCCGGCCGCATCCACCAATTCCTGCTGCCTTCCGCCACTTGGGGTGCCGCCGCCGACGCGAAAGATCTGAAGAAGCTGGCCAAGGACGAGCAGACCGCCATGAAGGCGTGGCGCAGGTCCGTCACCGGCAAAGCACCAACCAAGGAGCAGACCAAGCAACTCGCCGCACTCGCCGGACGCGTGGAGTCCCTGTGGGCCATCACGCTGTCCAAGATGCGCATCGCCGAAGAACAGATCCGTCGCGACATCGACATCTGGGGCCGCGAAACCCACCACACCGCGAAAAACATCCGCCGCGAGCAGATCGAGCGCGAACTCCTCCACAACGAAGAGGGCGCTTACCTGCGCCTTCGCCTGGTCATGGACGCCTGGAACGCCCTGACGTTCTGGCCACTGACCGCCACCGAGGAGCTACCAGATATCGACGAGTGGATCGCCACCCTCACCGACATCCTCGGCAAAGACACCACCTCCCGCGACACCCACCAAACCCAGCTGGGCAAGGGCTCGAACTGGGACGAACTGATCGTCATGGAACGCGCCGACATCGAGTTCTCTGGCGCGCCGAAGATGGCCACCGTGCTGGAAAATCACCCGTGGCTGAAAACCGTGCAGCAAGTCGCATCCGAGCAAGGCTTCTTTCACTGGGACCTCGACTTCGCCGCCGTCTTCGCGCGCGGCGGATTCGACCTGCAGGTGGGTAACCCACCGTGGGTGCGGCCCCGCACCGACCTGGATGCGCTGTACTCCGAGGCGGACCCGTGGTTCTCTCTCGCACACAAGCCGACGCAGTCACAGAAGAACGAACGCCGTGAGCAGTGGAACAACAACGCTGCGGTGAAGGAGGTCATCTACCGCGGTCTATCGGAATCGGTATGCACGTCCGCTGTCTTGTCAGACGTAACCCGATACCCGCACCTCGTTGGCCAACAACCAGATCTCTACCGCGGATTTATGGAACTGACGTGGAAGAACGCGTCTGATCAGGGCACGACGTCACTCATCCACCCCGAGTCGCACTTCACCGAGAAGAAGGCCGCTCCCCTACGTCGTGGCGCGTACCTGAGACTTAGGCACCACTGGCAATTCGTAAACGAATTAGTGCTATTCGATATCGACCACCACGTAACCTACGGCGTTCATACTTATGCTGCCGAGCAAGCGAAGCCACTGTTTAAACATGCTGCATCGCTTTATCATCCGACCACTGTTGATGAGTCTCTATCCCATGATGGTTCGGGCGAGCTTCCTGGTTTGAAAGACAACAACGGGAAATGGGATCTCCGCCCACACCGAGACCGCATTCAGAACGTTGACCTGCATGCACTGGGGGTGTGGCACTCGATTCTCGAAGACGACTCGGTGCCTGCGCTCGAGTCACGAATGGTCTACACCGTGAATACCGAAGCAGCCGCGGTGTTGGAGAAGCTCGCTACGGCTCCCCGTATCCGTGAACTTGATCTGCAATTCTCTCGCGGCTGGGATGAGTCCATCGACAAGAAGAAAGGGTATTTCGATACTGGATGGGCGCACCCTGCCTCTTGGGATGACGTCATCCTCCAAGGTCCCCACCTCGGCGTAGCGACACCAATGATTAAGCAGCCAAACCCAACACTGAAGCACAACCAGGACTGGTCGGAAGTCGACCTCGAGGCGATGCCAAGAGACTTCATTCCGGCGACGGCTTATCAACCAAATTTCAATAAACAAATGGAGTATGGCTCTGATTACTCCAGTTGGGAGCTGGACAATTTAACGCACTCTGCGCGAACGTTCTTCCGGATTTGTTGGAGAGCAATGGCAGCTACAACCGGCTTTAGAACTCTCTATCCCGTTCTCATTCCTCCAGGAGCAGCGCATATCCACGGTATTCATAGTGGTGCGTCGACCACCGCTGATGATGCAACGATTGTGGCTGGAGCTGTTCTTTCGTCGATTTTGGTCGACTACCAATTGAGGGCCACTGGCTTGGCAAACCTGTATGGCCCGACGATTGAAACTCTTGCGAAACCTGAATTCGGCAATCACAAGACAAAGGTCGTAACCAACTTCCTACGCTTGAACTGTCTCACCGAGGTATACGCTCCCTTATGGGAGGAGATTATGGGTGAGAAGTGGGGCGTCGATACGCCTTTGCGCAAGGACGAAGAACGTCGCGCGGCGCAGATTGAGATTGATGCGATTGTGGCGCTGTCGCTGGGTGTGACGGCGGAAGAGTTGTGCATGATTTACCGGACTCAGTTTCCGGTGATGCGTCGATACGACCAGGAGGATCGCTTTGATGCGAATGGTCGGAAGGTGCCGAAGGAGATTCTGAAGGCTGACGCGAAACTGAAGGACGGCGCTCAGTTGTCGGAGGCGGAGCGGACGTGGACGCATCCGCAGTCCGGTGTGGAGTACGTGTACGAGTACCCGTTCAGGCAACTGGACCGGGAGGCGGATATGCGGGAGGCGTACGCGCGGTTTGAGGGGGTTAATTAATTCAAGATCGCTAGGAGAATCTGATGTATTCAATTGAACGAAAAGCCCTAAACCACTGGGAAGCTCTTTTCGAAGATTGTGAACGTATTGAAACTAGTTTTGCGTCTCATAGCGCGTTGCCGGTTTTAGATGGCCAGATTTTCATTTGGAAGACGCGCCGACACGCTAACGAAGACCTAGTTGGGCGAGTAGAAGCACAAGTGAAAGGTAGATCGGTCTCTAAATTCAGACCTTACGTCCATCTTTACCGCAAAGACCTACTCGCAATGCAACAGTCTGGTGGCGTTTTACTGCTTGTCGTGCAGTTCTTAAAGTCAAATGAAAGTAAACGGGCTGCTTACTACAGAATGCTGTTCGAGCCCGAAATTGACGAAATTCTGAGATCGGCATCCAAAAACTCCTCGGAGGTAAGAGTTCCCCTAGTAGAAGCTCCAGAATCGAGCGAGAAGTTACACGGGATGGTCGAACTTTCGGCTCGTCGTGCAAAACAAGGCATTCCTATTGAATTGCCAGACAGCTTGATGAAAAACGGGTTTCGCATGACATTTGAAGTGATCGATGAGCTGGATTTCAATCAACCGTTTCAGATAGGGCCTAACGGTGGGG
>NZ_KV821286.1:0-37507 GCF_001815635.1 Corynebacterium sp. HMSC075D04 | reverse complement strand
TAGGAACGATGTCTCGAGACAACACATTGCGCCCCAGAGAGGAATCGAACCTCCGACACCGGCTTTAGGAGAGCCGTGCTCTATCCACTGAGCTACTAGGGCAATGGGGCTTAGGTTACCGCAGCGGTTTTCGTTCGCGGAATCGGCTGGGCTACCCACATAAGTTACCAAGTAGTAACATAGCGTCACTGTTCCTCCACCCCCAGTGAGGTCACTATGACGATCCTTCAAGAAGGCCAGGTCCAGCGCTCCTACATCATGGCGGACCGCGGCCCGCGCCCCCTGATTCGCGGCTGGGCCCACTTCGTGGCGGCCGCAGCCTTCGCGCTGGCCTCCACCGTGCTGATCACCTACGGGTGGATGACCCTGCCGGCGCTCCACGCCGCCGGGGTTACCGTCTACGGCGTCGGGGTCGTACTGCTGTTTGGGGTCTCCGCGATGTACCACCTCTACCCGTGGCGCTCCCCGTCCACGGTGCAGTGGTGGCGCCGCGCCGACCACGCGACCATCTCCATCTTCATCGCCGCGACCTACACCCCGCTGTGCCTGATCGCGTTCGAGCCGCGCACCGCCGCGACCATCCTCGTCGTGTCCTGGATCGGCGGGCTGGGCGGCGCCGCACTCAATCTGGTGTGGATCAATCACCCGCGATGGCTGGACGTTGTGGTGTACGTGGGGCTCGGCTGGGTGATCGTGCCGCTGATCCCCACCCTGTGGGCCAGCGCAGGGCCGGCGGTGGTGTGGCTCCTATTCGCGGGAGGCGTGCTCTACACGGTTGGCGCCATCGTGTACGGGGCCCGCTGGCCGGGGCGCGAGGCGCGCTACTACGGCTACCACGAACACTTCCACACTGCGACGATCGTGGCGGCCGTGTGTCACCTCGTCGCCATCTGGATCGTGGTCACGCAGGCAAACTAAGGTGCACAAGAGGTAAAACGAGACTAATGTTACGCAAGTGACTACTTTTGATCGCCGCTCGTTCCTGAAGTCTGCGGGCGCACTCGCGGCAACCACCGCCGCCGCCGGCGCCGCAGCCACCGCCCTCTCCCCTGCCGCACAGGCTCAGCAGCGCCGCGTGCTCGGCACCGTGATCGACTACTCCGCCGCCGTCCCATCCGCCCGCGCCGTGAAAGCCGCCGGCCACATCGGCGCCGTGCGCTACGTATCCCAGCCCCGCCCCGACGCACTCTGGATGCGCGGCAAGCCCGTCACCCTCGACGAAACCCAGGACTACAAGGCCAACGGCCTGTCGGTGGCGTCGGTCTACCAGTTCGGCCGCGCCGACACCGCCGACTGGCTCCAGGGTCCGCTCGGCGCTGCCAAGCACGCACCCCAGGCCATCGCCCTGCACCGCGCCGCAGGCGGCCCGACCGGGCGCCCGATCTATGTGGCTATCGACGACAACCCGACGCTCGCCCAGTTCAACAAATTCATCAACCCATACCTTTCCGCCATGGGCGCTGTACTCAGCGCCGCCGGCTACCAGTTGGGTGTGTACGGCAACTTCTACACCATCGCCTGGTGCCTGGAGGATGGCATCGGTAGCTACTTCTGGCAGCACGACTGGGGCTCGCGCGGCAACATCCACCCCCGTGCGAACATTCACCAGGTCGCCGGACGCCAGGCATACATCCAGGGCATCCAGGTGGACATCAACGACGTCTACACCGCCGATTGGGGCCAGTGGACCCCCGGCCAAAGCGATTCCCTGTTCCAGATGAGCAGCCTGCTGTCGTCGAATGGACTGTTGGTCCGGTAGGTCGTCGATAAGCACTTAGGCTCAATGCTTCTTCCGGAAGCGAAACTTTTATCCTGACACTATGCGGCTCGATTCAAATCGTCTGGTCATCGCATTGTCTGCCACTGCGATTGGCCTCTACAACTGCGGCGTCACGCTTTCGGAGTCTCATAACGCGTCCGTCGTCTCGCTCATCTACGCGAGCATCGCGCCTTTTGCCGCCTCGTATGCGCCAGCGCCTGGCCAGCCGGCATCACCAACGACCTGGATGACGATAGGTTTAATCCTCTCACTCCTTGTCACCTTCGGAGCAGTCATTTCTGCCCTACTAGGAATATCGCGTATCGGGTGGGCGAGAGCAACGAGCAAGCGCCGCCGAGGAGGTCCAGTGGTGATCGGCTCCTCCGAGGAAGCGAACAGCATCGTCCGCTCAGTCCTTGACCAAGAAAGGGAGCTCCCCGTTCATATCTTGGAGAAGGGAAACCCAACAGCCAAAGGCACGCTTGGCTTAGGGTACAAACAGCATCTGAGCGATGATCGGCTCGTTGCTCAAACTGTCAAACATGCTTCCCACGTGATCATCGCTGCCGAAAATGACATCGAAACAGCTCGCCTGAGTTCTGAGGCGCAGGACCTCCGTCACGCACAATGCGGTGAGACGGTATCAATATTCCAGCTTCTTCGGTCCCCCGAGTTAGCAACCTCAGCACGCTTTACCCACATCGCTCAACGACGACCTGTTGAAGCATTTCATCCAGCCGACCTCACAGTTCGCGCAATCACAGACAAAATACTCCACCTGCTGACCACACTCGATGCTCACACTGTTGAGGTCAAGCAATGCGGCCCGGGAGATGAAAAGCGTGAGTTGGACGCGTGGATTCACAATTACAACCGGTTCGCTAAAGAGCTGGAAGTTCAACAGATTGTGAGCCCTCAGGTAGAGGGCCTGGCAGATATGGTTGTCCTCGTCGGCGATCCAGTCCACGTCGCTGCTCAGATCCCCTCCCTCAGGAAACGTCGAGCGATTATTGCGGTGACTGACCACATACTGCAGGGTCTTGTCTGGAACGATGCCGAAGCCGGAACAGTTCTGGAAGTTATTGACCCACAAAAGGTTGGGTTGAGCATCGACGCCATCCGCGATTCCGCCTTCTCCGTCTGGGGCTGGGCATTCGACATCGCCTACACGTCGCTTTATGGCCCGCCATCCCCATCGCAGAAGCTTTCTCACGACGACATCCTGAAGGCACGACAAACTTCTGAAGCAGCCGCTCGGGCCATGGTTGAAAACCTACGTCTACACGGTTTTCAGCTTGTGAAGGACGGCTACGGGTGGGAAGAGCATCCCTCGGAACAGGAGATCACCTCGATGGCGGAAGCCGAGCACGATGATTGGATGCTCAAGCGCACATGGATTGATAGCAACGGAACCGAGCGTCGCGCATCCTATGACTACAGCAAGGAACCTCCTGCTCGGAAACCCTCATACAAACCGTTTGCAGAGCTCGACTCGCACACCCAGGATTACAACCACAAGATCGTGAAAGTTGTGTACCCCGCCTTGGCGGGGATGTTCGGTTACGGCATTTCTAGGATCTCGTAGGCGTCGGAAAACTCCGCATCTGGCACTGGCCAACACTCTCCTGTTACGCCACGGACCACCCAATCACCTGCGTGTGCGTGAGCCTCTCCCTCCAGCGTTGGGATCGTAGCGTCCTCGCTGAGTCGGCGGGCTTGGACTCTCCCCGTTTTCTTGTACTCCCCCGGCGCGACTTGGCTGTATGACTTGTCGAAAACCTCAGACGCAACTGTCCATGTTCGTGTCCCGTCAGTGACCTCCCAGTCCCCCGCCTTTGCGTGAAGGACGCTGCCAGTGGAAGTCCGCCACTGCGCGTCTTTGTCCAAGCGTCGGGCCCTAACCTTGCGGATCGGTTTATACCATGCAGCATGCGCGAGATGCTGGTCAAGGCGCTCTTGGGACCATTTTTTCATGCAGGCGATATTAGCGGGTTGAGCGAAAACCAAGCGGTCGTCGGCCTCCTAATATGCTCCGGTTGGCGCATAATGAGTGTTCAAACACTGACTGCGCTAAGGGGCCTCATGCTCAACATTCCTGTTTTTGTGTCATCGACCTTTCGCGATTTCCATACGGAACGTGACATTCTCAATGGTCCCGTAAGTGACCGGCTCAACGAATCTTTGCGCCGATTCGGCGCAAAGATGCACTTTATTGACCTGCGCTGGGGAGTCGACACCAACGACATGGATGAAGAGGCGGCTGGGCGCAAGGTATTAGACGTATGCCTTGACGAAGTCGATCGCGCGGCCCCGCTCTTCCTCGGGCTCATCGGAGACCGCTACGGTTGGATTTCAGACGACAAGTCTCTCCTCGAATGGACGGCACAGCGCGTTGGACTCGACCCCGAGAGGTCTCGCGAGTGTTCTATCACCGAGTTGGAATTCGCCAAAGCTGGTCTTTGGGACGCAGATGATACAACCACACCGTTCATCCTTTTCCGGCAGGTCGAAGGCCCCCCACCGCACGGCTGGGCCGACTCAGACCCAACCCGAATTTCTGACTTCAAAGACGAGGTATCTCAACGATGGGGCAATGCGGAGACGGTGAAACGCTACTCCGTTGCCTTCGACCAGAATGGTCAGTGGCCCACTGCTTCAATGCAGCACTTCGAGGATCTTGCGGTCAGTCTGCTTGAACCGCAGCTTCTGGAGCGAGCCCGCAGCATCCCGCGCGACGGTACCGCGGAGGAGGTCCTGTTTCGAGGTTCCCGCACTCGTAATTTTGGGTCAGAGGAACTGCTCAAATCGATCGATTTTTTCCTCCGCATCGATTCGCCTGTCGTGGTTTATGGCGAGTCCGGCGCGGGTAAGTCCTCACTTCTGTTGGCACTCGAGAAGTATTTGGCGGCCTCCGGAGAATCTATATCCGGCAAGTTGCCCATCACCGTCATTATGGGGCTGGACGACCGCATTTGGACGGGGGACGAGCTCGCATTCGAGATTACGCGATGCATAAACGCAACCTTGGGCCTGTCGCTTTTCGACGATTGGCGGGGCTCTCCCGAAACTTGGCGCCCGCGCTGGAGGCAAGAAATGGAAAAGGTTGTAGCTGAGTATCCTGATCTGCTTTTCATCGTCGACGGTTTAGAGCAGATTGTGGATGGAGCCGGCGGATTCTGGCCAGTGGAATGGCTCTCGTCTCGCACCGCGTTGGCTGTATCTTCTTCCTCGCGCTCGGACGTCACTCTGTTGAAGAACTCCGATTTCAAAGAAGTCTTGGTTGGGCCAGTGCCAGCCAACATTGCGCGAGAATTCGTAGAGGACTGGGAGCGCAGAAATAGGCGCGAGATCGGAGGCGGCGCTCACCAGATCATCGCGTCCAAACAACGCCGACCTCTTTGGATAGAGCTTGCGCTGGATCTACTTCTCGATATCGATGGTGATGATTTCAAGTCCATCGAGGATGAACCTGATCAAGCCAGCGCAATCCAAAACATGCTTGCAGACCGCGCGTGGCTCATCCCCGATGACCTGTCAAGCGCTGCCCACCACTTTTTGGAAACCTCCATCGCATCTACCGATCGTGCCCTCGCCCGCGCTGCAGTAGGTCTCTTGGGTGCTTCTAGGATCGGGCTTTCGCAAGAACAAACCGTCAACGCGCTGCGCGACGCTGGCTTCACAACAAATACTGAGATTTCGGTTGCCCGACTTTTCCGTTCTTTGGCGAATCAATTAGCACCAAACGGACCAGAGAAACGGATGCGCTTTACGCACCGAGTATTTGGCGAGGCCGCGGAGAGTTTTGGTTCACCGCTCACGCATTCCCTACTCATGCGCATTTATGAATCCGATCTGCGCAACAGTGTCGAGACCACCCCAAAGTATGCGGCGCTCGAAAGCGAGGATTATTACGACATTGAGCATCAGTGGAAGAACCAGCGCAAACTCGCGGAGGCGTTCCTGTTCCACCTCTTTTCATCACCTGCTCCCAAGGGTCCTCAAAATCTAGAGAGCATTCCGTTGGCGCTCGACTGCCTTCCGCAAACCACAGTGTACGACGCAGCAATTGTGACCAACTTGCTTCACTTGCCCTATGCAATCGAACACCTTCAGCATCTGCGTACGGCCGGTGCATCATTCGAAGCGCTGCGAACGCTCTTAGCGGCTGCTGATCTTTCCCCCGACCCTCGGGTACAAACAAGTGTGGCCTCAATTTGTTTTGAGGTGTTGAACGATTTCCCTGTCACGGCGAAAACGGTTTTATTGCGCTGCCAAGCTCTCACGATTGCTGCTTCACACACCGAAGATGTGGAAGAAGCTCGCCTACTGCTGTACCTGGCGTTTAAGAATATCGACCCCCTGTACGACGCCGAGCCAAATCGTGTTTTACCTGCTGTTTTCTACTCTCGAGCCCAACGTGAGATGGCACTTCTGGATGCAAAGGCGGGAGACACCAAATCAGCACTCGAGCTGCTATTTAGCTGCCAAGACATGCTTGTTCCTGCGCTCCAAGCCAGGGATCCTAGAGCCATCGAAGAAGCGATACGCGTGCTCCTTCAGATCGCAGATATCCATGGGTCTACAAACAATGGGCTTGTGATCCCCACCTTGGATGAAGCCATGGAGATCGCTGTCATCCTGGTTGACGGCGGCGACGGGCCAGCTGTTTCCTTCGCATTGGCAGCGGAAGCCACGGCGATAAGAGCACAGTTTGTCCGGAAGCTTTTTCCGAATATGGCCCCGCCGGTGGAGCTGCTCGAGGATGCTGTCAACCAATTCGTCGTCGCAACGCAGAAGGTTCCCTTCGGCGGCAAATACTCAACCGACATACTTCGGACCAGCATCGAACTAGCGAATATTTACATCGAGATGCAGAAAGAAATGGACGCTTTCCTACGGCTTCGCGCTTCGGTGGTGGCGCTTGTCCCCTTCCTCAACTCCGCCCCGCCGGCCGGCTGGAACGAGTTGGCTAAGGTATTTGCTCTTCTTCTTGAGCTCTGTGAAAGCGCCCATTCAAGGGAGGTTCGCGTCGGGGCAGCAAGGTTTGTTCGCGTCCATACTTCTCGAGTACTTGCGGAAGCATCAAGCGTTAACCTGCCTGAGGCGTTCGCCATTGCAAATGCTGCGCATCACGCACTGCTGATCGGTCTCTCCCAAGCCGAAAACCTAGAAGCAAGGCTCCGCTTCATGGAGGCACTTACCGATATTGCAAAGTGGATCGCACAAACACACCCCGACGCTCAATGCCAGCTCAACTACAGCTACTCGTTGAGGAAGCTCTACGAGCACTACGCACGTGTTGGCCGTCATGAAAAAGCCAGGGCAACCCTTGATACCGTGCGCAAACGGGACATAGGTTTGGCCGAGCTTCCGGAGGATGGGCAGGCGCTTTCTCAAACGTCGCAGGTGTTGACCCAGTACTGCACCGCGCTCGTGTCAGAGTATGACAGTCCCGATGCGACGGTACCGCGCTTTGCCCATACGGTTGTGCTTGCAGCACCACTGATCCTTCGTGGGGTTCCTGATTCTCTCCGCCAGGAGTTTGCTTCCGCCGTGCACGATTCTTGTGTCACCCTGCTGCAAACTGACAGCGGTACACCCGAGCAGCGCAGCATGTGGGAAGCGATGAAGGAAATCGCAGAGCAGATGTAGACATGGCGGTGCTTCCCGGCATTCCTCAGTGCACGCAAGCTTGAGTTGCGCGGCTGGTTAAAACAAAGCAAACGCAAAAACGGGCTCAGCATCACGCTGAGCCCGTTTCCTGTTATTCAGCCAGGATTAGTGGTCGACCGGAGCCTCCACACCAACACCGGTGAGGGAACGAACCTCCATCTCGGCCTGGAGTTCATCGAAGTTGTCCGGCTTGCCCAGGAAGGTGCCGATAAGGCCACCCAGGAAGCCGAGTGGGATGGACACGAGGCCCGGGCTGGTCAGCGGGAAGATGGACCAGTCGGCGTCCGGGAACATCGCGGTCGGGCTGCCAGAGACCGCCGGCGACAGGGCGATCAGCACCAGCGCGGAGATCAGGCCGGTGTAGATCGACGCAACCGCGCCGGTGGTGTTGAAGCGCTTCCAGTACAGGGAGTACAGGATGGTCGGCAGGTTTGCGGATGCCGCGATCGCGAACGCGAGGGACACTAGGAAGGCCACGTTCTGCTGCATCGCCAGGATGCCCAGGACGATGGAGACGATGCCGAGCACCACCACGGTGATGCGGGAGACGCGGACCTGCTCATCCTCGGTGGCCTGGCCGTCGCGAAGCACTGCGTTGTACACGTCGTGCGCGATGGATGCGGAGGCGGTAATCGCCAGGCCTGCCACCACGGCAAGCACCGTTGCGAAGGCAACCGCGGAGATCAGCGCCATGAAGATGGAGCCACCGAGCTCGAATGCGAGCAGCGGTGCCGCGGCGTTCGCGCCACCAGGTGCGGCAAGGATGCGGTCCGGGCCGACGAATGCTGCAGCAGCGTAGCCGAGCACCAGGGTCAGCAGGTAGAACGAACCGATGAGAACGATTGCCCAGGTCACGGACTTGCGGGCTTCCTTGGCCGTCGGCACCGTGTAGAAGCGCATGAGCACGTGCGGCAGACCCGCGGTACCAAGCACCAGGGAAAGACCCAGCGACAGGAAGTCGAGCTTCGAGGTGGTGGTCGCACCGTACTTCAGGCCCGGCTTGAGGAGATCCTCGGCCTGGTAGCCCTTCTCCGCGATGTACTGGGACGCGGCGTGGGTGTCGATCGCCTGGTTGAGCACCGCATTCATGCCACCCTTGGCCATGATGAAGGCGAGGATCGACATGATCAGCACGCCGGCGATGAGCAGCACGGCCTTGATCATCTGCACGTAGGTGGTGCCCTTCATGCCGCCGATAAGGACGTAGGCGATCATGATCACGCCGACGATGGCAACACAGATTGCCTGTGCGGCGAAGGAGTGCAGGTCCAGCAGCACGGACACCAGCGAGCCGGCGCCGGCCATCTGTGCGATGAGGTAGAACAGCGACACGAACAGGGTACCGAAAGCGGCGGCCACACGCACCGGCTTCTGGCGGAGGCGGAACGACAGCACGTCCGCCATGGTGAAACGGCCGACGTTTCGCAGCGGCTCGGCGACCAGCAGCAGGGCGACCAGCCATGCGACGAAGAAGCCGATGGAGTAAAGGAAGCCGTCGTAACCGCTCAGCGCGATGGAGCCGACGATGCCCAGGAAGGACGCGGCGGACAGGTAGTCGCCGGCGATGGCGAGGCCGTTCTGGGTGCCGCTGAAGGATGCGCCGCCGGTGTAGAAGTCGGCGGATTCGCTGGTGGTTTTGCCAGCGCGGGTCACAATGAAGAGGGTGACCACGATGAACGCGCCGAAGATGGCGATGTTCAGCAGAGGGTTGCCGGTGGCGGTGCTTTCAGCCGCTGTGGCGTTGATGTACGTCTGCATGGCTTAGCCCTCCATTTCCTGGCGAATGTGCGCTGCACGGGGTTCGATGTTCTTGTTTGCCCACTTCACGTAGACCCAGGTGATCAGGAATGTGGTCAAGAACTGTGCAAGTCCGAGCCACAGTCCAAGGTTGAGGCCTAGGAAGGGCCGCGCCATGACATCGGGCGCGAAGGTAGCAAAGACGACATAGAAGACGTACCAGAGGAACGCCGCAATCATCACCGGGAAGGTGAAGCCACGGAATGTTCCACGCAGATCTTGGAATTCGGGGCTCTGTTGCATTGCCACAAACTCGTCTGGCGTGGGCTCGCGGCGCTGCGGGACAGCGGGGGAACCTGTCATTGCCTCGATCCTTTCTTGTTCACGGGATTGGGTCTTGCCTTGCCGACAATTCGCGATTCTCGACTCAACAATGTGGAGTGTAACGTATCACACACTCACGGAGAGTTGTTTAAATCCTCTCACCCCTACCCCTACCCCCGAAAAGTCACGCTTTTCGTTGCGACGAGAAAAGCCCGCCCGGCCGCTTCCACGGCCGAACGGGCTCAAATCCACTCCCAGGAAAACCTTTATCCCGGGAACGTCAGGGGATCCCCTGACATACGCTCCCCTTGCACCGCATCGAGGGTGGCAACATCTTCGTCGGTGAGCTTCACATTTACCGCGCCGAGATTTTCGACGAGGCGCTGCGGGTTCTTCGTCTTCGGCACCACAGAGCAGCCAAGCTTCATCAGGTATGCCAAGCACACCTGCGCAGGTGTGGCCTCATGGGCATCCGCGACGGCCCGGATGGCCGGGTCGTCAAAATTCTTGCCGCGGGCGATCGGCGCCCACGCCTCGGTGAGGATGTCGTGCTCCTCGTGGTAAGCACGCAGCTCCGGCTGGGTGAAACCAGCGTGCAGCTCCACCTGGTTCAGCACCGGCGTGATGCCGGTGGCGTTAATGATGTCGTCGAGAACCTCCGGGTAGAAGTTGGCGACACCAACCGACTGGAGCCGACCCATGCCCTGCAGTTCGGCGAGCTGCTCGAAGGCCTTCACATACGTGCCGTTCTGCGGCCAGGGCCAGTGCACGAGGTAGAGGTCGATGAACTCCAGGCCGAGGCGCTCGAGAGACTCGTTGTACGCCTCAAGCGCACGCTCCTGGTCGTCGTTCCACAGCTTGGTGGTGATGAACAGTTCCTCGCGCGTGACATCCCCCGCCTTGATCGCATCGTTGACGGCCTTACCTACCTCCACCTCGTTGCCGTAGAGCGACGCGGTGTCGAGGTGGCGGTAGCCCAATTCGATAGCGGTGCGCACGGTCCGTTCCACGTCCTCGCCCTGGAGCTTGTAGGTGCCCAGGCCAAGCAGCGGGAGATCGTAGCCGTCGTTGAGCGTAGTTACCGGGATTCGCATGCGCTTTCCCCTAACGGGCGTCGAGCAGGTCGATAATGAAGATCAGGGTGCGGCCAGACAGCGGATGGCCGCCACCTGCCGGGCCGTATGCCTTCTCCGGCGGGATGGTGAGCTGACGGCGGCCGCCAACCTTCATGCCCGGGATGCCTTCCTGCCAGCCTGCGATGAGGCCCGCGAGCGGGAACTCGGCTGCTTCTCCGCGGTCCCAGGAAGAGTCGAACTCTTCGCCGGTTTCGTAATCGACACCCAAGTAGTGGACTTTGACGAAGCCGCCAGCCACCGCTTCTTCGCCCTCGCCGACGGTGATGTCCTGGATAACCAGATCAGCTGGTGCCGGCCCCTCGGGGGCTTCAATGAATGGCTTTTCCATTTCCATGAGTGAGAATCTCCTTGAGGTTTGTGCGGTCGGCATTAAAAAACCGCCGGGAACTTCCCCCGCGAATTATAGGGGACGTGTTCCTCGGCGGTTGAAACGTTTGGTTAGCGCTGGTCGCGCGGGACGAAGTCGCGCTTCTGGTAACCGGTGTAGATCTGACGCGGGCGGTTGATCTTGGTGTTCATTTCAAGCTGCTCGCGGTACTGTGCGATCCAGCCCGGCAGGCGGCCGATGGCGAACAGGACGGTGAAGAAGTCCGTCGGGAAGCCCATGGCGCGGTAGATCAGGCCGGTGTAGAAGTCGACGTTCGGGTAGAGCTTGCGCTGGATGAAGTACTCGTCGTTCAGCGCGATCTCCTCGAGCTTCATCGCCAGGTCGAGCAGTTCGTCGCCACCCAGGTGCTCGAGCACCTCGTGTGCGGTGTCCTTGACGATGGCCGCGCGCGGGTCGTAGTTCTTGTACACGCGGTGGCCGAAGCCCATGAGGCGGACGCCCTTTTCCTTGTTCTTCACGCGGTTCATGAAGTCGGTTGCGTCGCCACCGTGGTTGTTCTTGATGTCCTCGAGCATCTCGAGCACCGCCTGGTTTGCGCCGCCGTGCAGCGGGCCGGCCAGGGCGTTAATGCCGCCTGCGATGGAGACGAACATGTTCGCCTGTGCCGAGGCGATCATGCGCACCGTGGAGGTGGAGCAGTTCTGCTCGTGGTCGGCGTGCAGGATGAGGAGCTTGTCCAGGGCCTTCGTCAGGACCGGGTCGACGTGGTAGTCCTCGGTCGGGTAGCCGAACATCATGCGCATGAAGTTCTCGCGCGGGTTCAGGGAGTTGTCCGGGTACATGTACGGCTTGCCGCGGGATGCGCGGTAGGCGTATGCGGCGAGCATGGGCACCTTAGCCATGAGGCGCACGGTCGCCTTGTCCAGCTGCTCTTCGTCGAGCGGGTTGAGCTGGTCCTGGTAGTAGGCGGAGAGAATGTTGACCGAGGAGGCAAGGACGGCCATCGGGTGCGCGTTGCGCGGGAAGATGTTGAACGCGGCCTTGAAGTCCTCGTCGAGCAGCGTGTGGTGGCGCAGGTCGGAGTTGAAGTTGTCCAGCTCGTCGGTGGTCGGCAGCTCGCCGTTGATCAGCAGGTAGGACACCTCGTTGAAGGTGGCGTTTTCTGCCAGGTCTGCGATGTCGTAGCCGCGGTAGCGCAGGATGCCCTCTGCACCGTCGATGTAGGTGATCTTGGACTCGGTGGAGCCGGTGGAGACGTAGCCCGGGTCGAAGGTGACCAGGCCAGTTTCACCGAGGAGGTTCCCCAGCACGACACCGTCATTGCCTTCGGTGGCGCGCATGATGTCCATTTCATACTCGCCGCCCGGGTAGTGGAGTACGGCCTTGTCCTTGTTCTCAGTAGCCACTGGTTTCCCTTTCCTACGTTGGGTGTTGCTCTCGTTTTTCGGGCAACCTTTTTACGTAACGCACTCTAGCAAATATTGTGACGCGTCCGACAATGCTGCGATTGTCCTGGATGTACCACATATTTTTATGGCGTCATTGGTCGTATTGGGATGGTATCGCTTTGCGCCGTCGGGTGTCTTGGGGCTGGTTGCCTGATGTGGGCACGTGCGTCCGATAGGCTTAGTTTTCGTATTGCCAGGCGGAAGGAGTCCTATGCGCGAGCTTGTTTTCTTGGAAGACGAGTCGACGGAGACGTTTTTTGTGCTCCGCGACGAGGAGGGTGTGCGCTATCAGCTTGCCCGTGAGGAGCTTGCGCCGTTGCTTATCGACGACTCCCCCGCCCCGGAAGAACCAGCCACCGATACCGAGGTGACTGAGGAAGAGCAGCCTGCGCAACCGGTGGCACCCGCCCCGGAGCCGCGCCCACTGCCGGAGCCGGATCCGCTCTACGCCACCCCGTTGTCGATGCGTCCGAACGAGATCCAGGCACGCATCCGCGCCGGCGCGACCGCCGCGGAGTTGGCAGAAGAGATGGGTGTGGCCGAAAGCCGCCTCGAGTCCTATGCCCACCCGGTGTTGCTTGAGCGCGCCCAGGTTGCGGAGGCTGCGAAGCAGTCCCATCCGGTGCGCGAGGATGGCCCGGCGAAGCAGACGTTGTTGGAGATCCTGGCTACCTCCTTTGCTGCCCGTGGTCACTCGATTTCGGATGCGGAGTGGGATGCCACCCGCGAGCAGGGCGACACCTGGGTTGTGCGCGTTACCTGGCAGGCGGGCCTGACGGAGAATGAGGCCTTGTGGTCGTTTAAGCGCTCCATGGGCGCCGCGGCCCAGACTGAGGCGCGCAACGCTATGGCTGCGGATCTGACCGATCCGGATTTCGCCCAGCCGGTGCGCTCGCTGTCTGCGGTGCGTTCCTTGCACGGCGAGCAGGATGAGGCTGCGCCGGCCGCGCCCGTCGAGATCCTTCAGGATGTACCCGCCGAGGAGGGCGAGGTGCTCGAGGGTGATTTCCTGCGCCACCCGGATGAGGAGGAGCAGCCGCAGAAGCGTCGCCGCAAGTCGGTGACGCCCCACTGGGAGGACGTGCTGCTCGGCGTACGGACCAACACGAAGCGTCCGAAGCGGTAAGCCATGAGTTTCAACGCCGTTGTCACGTTGTGGTTTGTCAACACTGCTGAACCTGCGGAGGTGTTGCGTCGCGAGCCGAAGGCCGACCGCGGGTTTGGCCGAAAGCTGCTGGCTCAGGTGAATCCGGCGTGGCCAATCACGCCGATTGGGTCGTTTCCGTTGAACCGCTCGTCGGTGCCTGGCCGCGACGAGTTTTATATTGCGGGCTTCCCGGGGATTTCGGTGGTGCGCATGCGTGTGGACGTCACCGAGTTGTCCTCCCCTACCCAATGGCACACCGCGCTTCCCGCAGCGGACGTGTTCGTTATCGCGCTGGGTACGGATAGCGACTTTGGCGGCTTCGCCCACTTCAACGGCGAGAAGATGTCGCGCAGTTTCTGCGCCACCCGCACCAGTGTTATCGAAGACATCGGCCTACCCGAGCCGTTTGAGGCCCCCTACTGGGCGGGCGAGAAGGCGGAACAAGCAGGCGGGATCGCGCTGCCGTTTGAGCCGAAGGACCTTGCGCTTGCCGCCGAGGAAGCCTGGCTGGGTGCGGAGATCGGCCAGAACGGCCCGGACATCAACGTGGTGGGCTACGCCGTGGACGGCCGGCCTGAGCCGAAGATTGAGGAGCCGAAGCCGGCCACCAAGTCGGTCAACGAGGTCGCCGCGAAGTTCGCGGAGCGCGATAAGGCTTACGACGACTACGAGGCCGAGCAAGAGAAACAAGAGGGCGACGAGTTCGCCGAGCTGGCGGACGCGTCCGTCGCCGCTGCGAAGCGCATCGGCCGGGGTGTACGTCGTCGCGCTGTGGAGTGGGCGGCTGCGTTAAAGGAGCGCATCCGCCACATCGACCGCTAGCCCGGTTAGCGCATGCGCTCGTAGAACGCGATCGCGGCCGAGGTGGCCACGTTCAGCGAATCGGTGCCCGGCGCCATCGGAATCTTGGCGCGCACGTCGGTAGCACGCATGGCGTGCGGGGTCAGCCCCGGGCCTTCCCCACCAACAAGGAAGGCAACTTTGTCGTGGCCCTGGATGGCATCTTTAAGCTCGACGGCGTCGTCGGCTGGGGTCAGTGAGATGAGCCACCAGCCGTCGTCGTGAAGTTCCGCGAGTGAGCGCTGCCAGGTCGTCGGGGTGCCATCAAGGTGTGCGAACGGGGTGCGCAGCACGTGCCCCATGGACACGCGCACGCTGCGGCGGTAGAGCGGGTCAGCGGTCGCCGCCCCGAAAAGCACGCCGTCGACCCCCATGCCGGCGGCGTTGCGGAAGATGGACCCGATGTTTTCGTGGTCGCCGACCCCTTCCAGGATCACCAAGGTGCGCGCCCCTTCGAGCACCTCGGAAACGGTGAGCGGCTCCGGCTTATCAGCGGAGACCAACAGGCCGCGGTGCATGTCGTATCCGGCGACCTCCCCCATGATCTGCCGGGTGATCTCGTACACCGGGATGCCGCGGCGCGACAACTCCTCGCCGTAGTCGGCCATGAACGACTCAAGCCGTCCCCCGAAGCCGAACACGGCGCGCACCGGAAAGCGCGACTCGACCAGCCGGCCAGCCACCAGCGGCCCCTCGGCGAAGACAAGGTTTTTCTCCTTGTCGGAGTGCTTCAGGTCGCGGATGTCGTCGAGACGGGGGTCGAGGGGGTCGTCGATACGCAATTGCATTTAGCTAATCGCTGCCATGATCGGGCCCTGCGCGAAGTACACGACGAACAGGGCGGAGATGAGCCACATGATCCAGTGGATGTCCTTCGCCTTGCCGGCGAACAGGGACAGCAGCGCAAACGAGATGAAGCCGACGCCGATGCCGTTGGCGATGGAGTAGGTCAGCGGCATGGTGACGATGGTCAAGAATGCCGGCAGCGCGACCGAGAAGTCGTTCCACTTGATCTGGCCGACCTGCATCATCATGAGCGCACCGACGACAACGAGTACCGGTGCCGCGGCCTCGATGGGCACGACCTCGTAGAGCGGGGTGAAGAACATTGCGAGCAGGAACAGCACACCGGTGACCACGTTGGCCAGGCCGGTACGAGCGCCGTCGGCGATACCTGCCGAGGAGTCCACGAACACCGTGTTCGACGACGCCGACGCGCCACCACCCACGACTGCGCCGAAGCCTTCGACGACGAGGGCACGCTTCATGTCGGGCAGGACGCCGTCATCAGCGGCGAGGCCAGCCTGACGGCCAAGGGCGGTCATGGTGCCCATGGCGTCGAAGAAGTTGGCCAGCACCAGGGTAAACACGAGCAGCGACGCGGAAATGACGCCGATGTTGATGAACGCACCAAACAGGTCGATGTTGCCCACGATGGACAGGTCCGGGATGCCGCCGAAGGAATCCGGCAGCTCCGGCACGGCCAAGCTCCACCCCTGCGGGTTGTCTGCGGAAGAACCGGAACCCGTGATTGCCTCCACAATCATGGCGACGATGGTGGTCAAAATGATGCCGATGAACAGGCCGCCGCGCACGTTGCGCACAACCATGAAGCCACAGATGAACAGGCCGACGATGAAGACGAAGGTCGGCCAGGACGCGATCGAACCGCCGGTGCCCAGCTGGACCGGGACGGTGGTCATGGCGGCGTCCGGGATGCGGCGGACAAAGCCGGCATCTACAAGGCCGATGGTGGCGATGAACATGCCGATACCGACACTCATAGCCACCTTCATCGAATCCGGAATAGCGTTAAACACGGCGGTGCGGAAACCGGAGATGGCCAGCAGCACGATAATGATGCCGTCGATAACCACCAGGCCCATCGCTTCCGCCCAGGTCAGCCCCTGCTGGCCCACCATCGTCACGGCGACGAGCGTGTTAATACCCAAGCCGGCGGCGATGCCGAAGGGGTACTTGGCAACCAGGCCGAACAAGATACACATCACGCCAGCAGCCAAAGCGGTGGCGGCCGCTACCTGCGGGATGCCCAGCACGGTGCCCTCGCGGTCGGGGCTGGTGCCGATGATCAGCGGGTTGAGTAGCACGATGTATGCCATCGCGAAGAAGGTCACTACCCCGGCACGCACTTCGGTGCCCACCGTGGATCCGCGCTCTGTGATGTGGAAGAAGGCGTCCAGCCCGCCGCGCGGCTGCGGCTGGTCCTTATTCATTTTTGCTCCCGTGGTCGTACTCACGGGGGCTTAGCTTTTCACTCTCCCTGGGCAACCGCAACTATTTTGCTGCCCCAGTGATTGGAATTACTTAGGAGTTGTCTACTTCCGTGTCCGAGTGTGCGCCGCAACCGTAGGAAGACGCAACGACATGGCCGTCGGCGGAGTACTCGTTGGTACAAGCACCGAAGTGCTCCCCCACCGGTTCCGTCATGGGGATATAGAAGGCGCAGGTGCGGCACGACAGGGCTGCCTTTTCGGCAAACTCGCTGTTTGGCCCGTAGTCGCCGGTGCGCCAGCGGTACTTCGCGTCCTCCAGGCCTTGTTTGGTCAGGTAGTGCTTGGTTTCGCGGCCCGGGAAGGTAATGGCGTCGCGGGCAAAGGAATCGTCGGTGACGCGTTCGTCGTCAGGCAGGAGCTCCAGCACATCGCCTGGGCCCAGGTCGCCGGGGCGTAGCCGCTCGGAGTACGGCACCCAGTCGGGCGCTTCGAGCGCACCTTGGGAGGGTACGAGCGCGACCTCGTTGACGGTGACCACGTTGGAGCCGTCCGCGCAGGCGATGACGGCGTTCCATTCCCACCCGGCGTATCCGGGCACGTCGGCTTCGAAGCGGTGCGTGGCAACACTGCGGGTCAGCCCGGTAACACCGATGTGTTCGCCGATGTCGCCGTCTGCGATTTCTTCAAGCGCCTCGAGCGCAATAGCTATTGCATCGTTGCCAAGCAACGGGTTGCGGGAGCGAGTGCGTTTTCTGGATCGTGACACGCTTACCCATTATGCGCGATGTAGTGCAGGATGTAACCCATGGGTCATCGTGAAGCTTTGTCCGCTCTGTCTGTTATCGCTGCGCTTTCGGGCGGTTTGCTTGCTGGCTGCGCGCCGGAGTCGTCCACCCCAAGCGTCGAGCACCTTCGCGCCGAGGTGATCGAGCGCCTCCCGTTCGACCAGACCAGTTTCACGCAGGGCCTCGAGGTCACCGCCGACGGCAACCTCTACGTTGGCACTGGTCAGGAGGGCGAATCGCGCCTGTACACCCGCACTATCGCGGGCGAGGAGCTCGCGTCGGTGGATTTGGATCCGCAGTTTTTCGGCGAGGGCATTACGCGTATCGACGACACCCTGTGGCAGTTGACGTGGCTCGACGGGACAGCGATTCGTCGCAACGCAGAAACGCTCGAGGAGATCGGCCGCGCCTCCTATCAGGGCGAAGGCTGGGGGCTGTGCTCACGTACGGAAGCGAACGAGGTGATCTTCTCCGACGGCACCGAAGAGCTGCGCCGCATGGATCCGGAAACGCTCGAGGAGCGCGAACGCTTCGCCGTCACGCTTGATGGCGAGCCGGTGGCGGGCCTCAACGAGTTGGAGTGCGTCGGTAACGATGTCTACGCCAACGTGTTCACCACCACCGACATCGTGCGCATTGACGCGGAAACGGGCGAGGTCACCGCACGTATCGACGCCTCCGCCCTGCCTAATAACGCCACCGACGACCCGAACCACGTCCTCAACGGCATCGCCCACATCCCGGGCACTGACGAGTTCTTCCTTGCCGGCAAGCGCTGGCCGGACATGTACCGGGTGCGCTTTACCCAGGCTGACTAGTTAGGATTTCTCGCCATGGCACAACGTTCAGGCAGCAAGCAGTGGAAAACCATCGTGGTCGCCCTCGTGGGCGTCCTGGCACTCGTCGGCGTGGTCTACGCCGTCATGGAGTACCAGCGCACCCGCCCCACCACTCCGGTCGATGAACTGACGGTGTCGGTGGCTGCTAACGGTGAGCGCGAGGACATCGGCGTGTACACCGTGTGTGAGTTGGACGAGGAGTGTGCCGGCGGCGACGCCCCCACCATGCAGCGCGGCGAGGGTGATGTGGTGGTTACGGTTCCTGACGAGATTGCGTCGAATAGCTGGCGCCTGCTGCTCATTTACGACGACCCGGAGGCCAACTCCGAGCGCGTCTTCACCTCCGGCGAGGCAACCGAGGAGACCGTGCCGGCTACGACCGAGTCGGGCGCGAAGCTCGTCGTTGCCGAGGTGACCACCCTGGACATTAAAAAGGGCGATGACGGGGAGGAAACCCCTGTCATCGCCACATGGTCCGTGGGCTTTAACTAATTACGCATCCAGCTCGCGCGCAACGGCCCGCAGGATCTCCGCCACCTGGCGGCCTTCCTTGCGGTCCGGGTAACGGCCGTTGGTCAAAGCAGGCTGGACCTGGGTCTCGATGAGCGTCATCACGTCCGCGAGCATGCTTCCCAGCTCCTCCGGCTTACGGCGGTGCACTGGGCGGCGCTTCGGGGTGTCCAGCACCTTCACGCGCAGCGCCTGTGGGCCGCGGCGGCCCGCGGCGAAGTCGAACTCGATGCGCTGGCCCGCAACCAGCTCCTCAACCCCCTCAGGCAGCACGGACTTACCGATGAAGACATCCTCGTCTCCCGGGTTGGATGCGAAGCCGAACCCTTTTTCGGCGTCGTACCATTTCACCTTTCCGACAGGCATGGCGCTCTCCTTCCGTAACGCATCACTTATGCAGTATCACTCGTGCAGATGTACCGCCAGTAAGTAAAACAAAATCAAAACCTTACTATTTCCGCCCGAAAATCAAGCAGTTCACGCCAGTGTGACCCAGAACACATATTTTGCATGTCGCGCCTTCGAGCTGGGGAAATGTGAGGCTTTTTCGAGTATTGCGCCCCAAAACGACACCGTTACGTGACACAATCGTTATACAACGTTAGGCTGTCCCGAGAAATTGGCGGTCAACGATGAGAGGAAACGAAACAATGGGACGCCACTCTAAGAAGACCACCTCCATGGGCAAGAAGGCTCTGGCAGGTTCTGCAGCAGCAGCTGCACTGGCTGGCATTGTTGCCCCGCAGGCAACCGCAGCACCGGATTCCGACTGGGACAAGCTCGCACAGTGCGAGTCCGGCGGCAACTGGGCTATCAACACCGGCAACGGCTACTACGGTGGCCTGCAGTTCTCCTACGGCACCTGGCTGGCATACGGTGGCGGCGAGTTCGCCCCGACCGCTAACCTGGCAACCCGCGAGCAGCAGATCGCTGTCGCCGAGCGCACCCTGGCAGGTCAGGGTTGGGGCGCATGGCCGGCTTGCTCCGCTCGCTACGGCCTGAACTCCGCGCCGACCAACCGCGACGCGCAGGTATCCAAGCCGGCCCCGCAGCCAGCACCGGCACCGGCACAGCAGGCCGCTCCGGCTCAGCCGGCAGCACAGGCCCAGGCTCAGGCCGCACAGTCCCCGCAGGTCGATGCCCTTTACGCACAGGTGCGTAACGCTATCCAGGCATTCGGCTTCCAGGTTCCGGCCTCCGTGCAGTCCAACTACGTTGCTAACCGCAACGACTACAGCGCGTTCTACGCTGCAAACCAGCCGCTGATCGACGCTGCCCTCTCCGGCGACTTTGCCACCGTGGCTAACCTGGTCGGCGCTAACTTTGCCAACCAGGTCAACAACACCGTCGCTTCGGTGCAGCAGACCTTCCTGGCCCGCTAATCACGAGCGGATAGCAAACGTCCGCCCCGTTCAGGTTGTGAACGGGGCGGACGTTTTAGCTTTCTGGCCAAGAACAAAACCGGCACGGTCAGGCACCGTGCCGGTTTTTTAAGCTCCGCTGGTTTAGCGGTTGATGCGCGTCGTCGGGTGGACGTAGCCCGTCTCTTCTGCCGGCATCGGCAGGATCAGGTCGTCGCCGAACGGGCTGGAAGCACCGGTTAACGTCGAGGTGATCTCGGTGACCGGGTGCAGGTTACCTGGGGTATTAGCGGGCCATGCGGGGTTTGCGCGCCCAATCTTCTTCACATCTTTAGCCATGCCCCTCATTCTTTCACGCCGGAGACAAAAACGCACGTAAACTCACCCCCGCAATGTCTACGTTCCCTAAATTCTTGAGTTCGCTCGATGACGACGCGCTGCACGCCCTCATCGAGGCACGCCCGGATGCCTTCTTCCCCGCCCCGCCGTCGGTGGGCTCACTCGCAACCAGGCTCGGCCTTCCCGGGTCGGCATCGCGCGCGTTGCGTCTCCTCAACGCCGCGGATCTGGCGGTGCTCGAGCAGCTCGCGGATGCCGGAGCGGAGCTTGAGCCTGTGAACGCCACCGGCTTCGGCTCCACTCACCACCTGCGCGAGTTGGCGCTCGTGTTTGGTCCGGATGAGGCGTTGCGTATCGCCCCCGGCACGCTGACTGCCCTGCCTCCCGGTTGGCGCGTGACCGATACGCTGCCACCCGGCGCGACCGAGGCGCTGGCGTCACTGCCTGCGCGTGAGCGCAAGGTGTTGGACACCCTTGCGGCGTCCGGCGGGGTGGGCACAACCGCGGCGGCTGCACCCGATGCGGACCCGGATGCGCCGGTGGCCAAGTTGCTCGCGCTTGGCATGCTTGTGCGCGTCAACGAGACCACGGTGCGCCTGCCCCGCCCGGTGCGCGACGCGATGCGTGGCGCAACGCCGCGCGTGTTCCCGCTTGCACCACCCGCCGTACCAGAGATCGATCAGGCCACTATCGACGAAACCGCAACCGCCCAGGGCCTCGACGCGGTGCGCCAGATGCGCCAACTGGTCATGACGCTGATGGATACCCCGGTGGTACTGAACAAAGACGGCACTGTCGGCGTGCGCGCGGCGGCAAACCTGGAGAAGGCACTTGGGTTCGACCCGAGCTTGCTTGTCACCGTCGGCGAGTCCGCGGGTCTTGTCGGCCGCGGCAACGTCGACGATGAGGATGTGCTCGCCGCCACTCGCGACGCCCTGACCTGGCTTGACGCGACACTGTCCGATCAGTGGGCGATCGTGCTCGCCGGCTGGGTGGCCTCCCCGTGGCGCGTGGATACAGGGGCGAATTTGCTGAGCGACGACGCCCACGCCCCAGCGCTTCGCCACGCCCGCCTCACCATGCTGCGACACGCGGGCGACATGGACCGGATGCTCTTCCACGCCCCGCTGGAATCGTCGGGGTTCTCCGACAAGCTCATCGCCGCGGTTGTCCGAGAAGCCGAATTCGTCGGCGCGCTGGCCAACCAAGCGCAGCCGACCCCGACGTTAGCCCTGATCAACGGCGAAGACGTCGCTGCAGCAACCGCCACGCTCGTGCCTGCCTCGGTGGACACGTTGATCGCCCAGGCCGACATGACGGTGCTGGCCCCGGGCCCGCTCGAGCCCGCAATGGCTGGGTTCATCGAACGCATCGCGGAACTGGAGTCGCCTGGTCCTGCCAGCGTGTGGCGTATCTCGGAAGCGTCGGTGCGCCGTGGCCTGGATAGTGGACTGACCGCCGAGGAGATCCACGCCTGGCTCACAGACCACGTACTTGGCGAGGTCCCCCAGGCCATCACCTTCATCATCGACGACACCGCGCGTACCCACGGCGCCATCCGCGCCGGCGAAGCGCTCTCCTACATCCGCTCAGAGGACCCGGCCCTCATCGCTACCGCAGCAGAGAAGTTAGGCCTGCGGGTCCTCGCCCCCACCGTGGCCATCTCGCGCCTGCCGCTGGCAAAGCTCATGACGGCGCTGCGCACCGCAGGCCTCCAACCCACCGCTGAGGACGACCAGGGCGTTTCCGTCAACATGGCGCCCGAGCCCGCCCTGGTCGCGCCGACGCCATCGACGCTTCCGAAGTCGCGGAGGGTGGCGCCGGATCAGGTGCGTGCGATCGTCGCAAAGCTGCGCTCTGCGGAGACCACCGATGCTGGCAGCGGCGATACGTTTGAAACGCTTCGCGCGGCGGCGCGGGCGCGCAGGCACGTCACGGTGGGCTACGTGGATAAGCAGGGGCGCGGCAAGACGATCACCGTCCTGCCGCTGAGTGTCACCGCGGGTCAGGTGGACGCGCTCGACGAGGCCAAGGACCGGGTCGTGCGCATCGCCCTGCCGCGGGTGACAAAAGTGGTGCTGGCCTAGCGGCTGGCGCGCTCCAGGATTTCCAGGATGTGCTCGTAGTCCGCGCCGGTCGCGGCCGTCAGGCCCAACTCGCAAGTGCGGTTCGACGACGCGTGGCACGCCGAGCCGAACTCCTTCGCCTGAGCTGCCTCGCGCTTGGTTGCGGCGTGGGTGAGCTCGGGGTGCAGCATGCCGCGATCCCCCGCGTAGCCACAGCAGTTCCACTCGGCCGGAACGTTCACGTCCTCTGCCGCGGCGGCCGCAACGTGCTTCAGCGTATCGACGATACCCAGGTGGGTTGCAGAACACGTCGGGTGCAGCGTCACCGACGGCACCTTGTGGTTGACCGTAAGGCGATCGAGCACGTGCTCGTCGACAAACTCGATGGCGTCGATGACCGTGATGCCGATGTTTTCGGCCATGTCGCGGAAGCCGTGCGTACAGCTCGACGCGTCCACCACGACCGGCAGGCGCCCGCCGTCGGTAGCGGCGATGAGCTGGTCGTTGACGCGACGCTGCATGATGTCATGGCCGGTGCTCATGCCCTTCGAGGTCCACGGGGTGCCGCAGCACATGCCGTCGATGCCCTCCGGAACGACGAGGGACAGACCGGCGCGCTCGACGAGTTTCGCGAACGCCTCGGAGGCGCCCACGCCCTCGCCCTGTGGGCCGAACATGGAGTTCACACACGCCGGGACAAACACGCCAACAGGCTCCGCGCCCGGCGCGCCGACCTTCGTGCCGAATGCCTTGGAGCGCTTCACGCCACCCTTGGAGAGTTCCGGGCGGTACTGCGGAACGGTGTCTTCCCCTACGAGGGCGCGGGCGACGTCAGTAACCTTCTGCACCAGGCTCGTCGGCATGACGTAGGCGCCGGTTAGCGCTGCAGAAGCCAGGGTGTTGCCCGGGCCCCACACCTTCGCGGCGGCCGCCCAGCCGGCGGACTTCACGGCACCGGCCTGGCCGCGGCGAAGCGACTTGATGAACTTGCCGGTGTCAATACCCACCGGGCAGGCGGTGACGCACATGGAGTCCACGGCACAGGTGTCGATGCCGTCGTACTGGTAGGCCTCGTCGATGTGCTTGACCAGCTCCATGTCGCCTTCCTGCAGCGCCTTCGCACGTGCGCGGCGCACGACGATGCGCTGGCGCGGGGTCATGGTCAGGTCGCGCGAGGGGCACACAGGCTCGCAGTAGCCGCACTCCACACAGGAGTCGATCTCGTCTTCGACCTGCGGGTTGAGCTTGAAGTTCTTCATGTGCTCACGCTCGTCGTCAGTGATGATCACGCCCGGGTTCATCACCCCGCGCGGGTCGGCGGCGCGCTTGACCTGCACCATTACGTCGTAGAGTTCCTCGCCGTACTGGCGGCGCACGTAGGGCGCCATGACGCGGCCGGTGCCGTGCTCAGCCTTGAGGTTGCCGCCCGCGCCGAGCACGAGGTCGACCATGTCCTCGTTGAAGCCGTCGTAACGCGTGAGGTTTTCGTCGCCCTCGAAGCGGTCGGTGATCAGGAAGTGGATGTTGCCGTCCTTGGCGTGGCCGAAGATGACGGCGTCGTCGTAGCGGTATTCGTCGAAAAGCTGCTGCAGCCCACCGCAGGTGTCGGCGAGGTCCTCGACGGGCACCGCGATGTCCTCGAGCAACGCGGTGGTGCCGGACGGGCGCGCCTCCGCGACCTGGGCGTAGAGGCCCTTGCGGAACGCCCACGCCTTGGCGGCCTCGATGGGGTCGGTGCTGAACTGCGCCGGGGTCTGCAGGTCGAACTCGCGCAGGAGTTTGGAGCCAGCCTGCTCGTATTCGCGCAGCTGCTCGGCCTCGTTGGCGTGGTATTCGATGAGCAGCGCCGCCTGGCCGCCAAGTTCGAAGCCGGTGATCTGCTCCGGCACCGAGTCGAAGGTGCGGCCGACCTTGATGGAGCGCGAGTCCATCAACTCCAGCGTCGCCGCCTTCGACTCAAACAGGGCCGGCAAGGAGCGCGTCGCGGCGTCCAGCGTCGGGTAGACCGCGATGGTGGTCGTCTTCAGTTTCGGCACCTCGATGGTGCGCAGGACAGCCTCCGCGATAAACGCGAGTGTGCCCTCGGATGCGACCAGCAGGTGCATGAAGATGTCCAGCGGCGAGTCGTAATCCAAAAACGAATTCAGGCTGTAGCCCATCGTGTTTTTCAGCGCGAAGTGGCGCTCGATGATGTCTACGGATTCCTTGTTGTCGCGCACACGTCGCTTGAGCTGCTCGATCGTGTCCACGAGCTCCGGCTCCTGGCGCGCGAACTGCGCCTCCGCATCCGGGTGGGCGGTGTCGATCACGGTGCCGGAGGGCAGGACGAAGGTGACGGATTCGATGGTGTTGTAGGTGTTGAACTCCGTGCCGCAGGCCATGCCGGAGGAGTTGTTGGCGATCACGCCGCCCATCGTCGCGGCGCCCTCGGACGCCGGGTCCGGGCCGATCTTGCGGCCGAACGCGGCCAGGTGCGCGTTGACCTGGCGCACCGTGGAGCCGGGCTGGACGCGCACACGCTTGCCACCGTCAAGCACCTCGACACCACGGAAGTGCTTGCGCACGTCCACCAGCATGCCCGCGCCGCCTGCCTGGCCGGACAGCGAGGTACCGCCGCCGCGCAGCACCACCGGGGCGCCAGAGGATGCCGACGCGCGGAACGCCGCCGCAACATCGTTCGCGTTGCGCGCCTCCACCACCACATCGGGGGTGTAGAGGAAGTGGGATGCGTCGTGGGCGTACTTGATGCGGTCGATCGGGCGCGTGGACAGCGCCTCGTCGGAGCCGAGTTCGCGGGCCAAATGCGCCGCTGGGGATGAGATGGTTGCAGTCATGGGTTCATGGTAAACCCGCCCTGAGCGAAGTCGTATCTTTTGCTAGTTTTTGTCGGGTGACTACGTTTCAGATTCAGGACCTTCACAAGCGCTTCGGCGACGTCCAGGCCCTCGACGGAATGGACTTCACCGTCCACGATGGGGAAATGTACGGCTTCGTCGGCTCCAACGGCGCCGGTAAATCGACGACGATGCGCATCGCGTTGGGCGTGCTCAGCGCCGATTCTGGCGAGGTGCTCCTCGATGGGAGCCCGCTTGACGACGACTCCCGTCGCCGCATCGGCTACATGCCCGAAGAGCGCGGCCTCTACGGCAAGGAAAAGATCCTTGATCAGTTGATCTTCCTGGCTAAACTCCACGGCGTGGACGGCGCGGCCGCAAAGCAGCGCGGAACCGAACTGCTCGAGGAGTTGGGCCTCGGTGAGCGTCTGGGCGACAAGCTCGACGACCTCTCCCTGGGCAACCAGCAGCGCGTGCAGTTGGCCGCATCGCTGATCCACGACCCGGAGGTGCTCATCCTTGACGAGCCGTTCTCCGGCCTCGACCCCGTCGCCGTGGACGTGATGAGCACGATGCTCACCGACCGCGCCCGCGCCGGCGTGCCGGTGATCTTCTCCTCCCACCAGCTCGATTTGGTGCAGCGGCTTTGCGACCGCATCGGCATCGTCACCCGCGGCCGCATGGTGGCCGAAGGCACCGTCGATGAGCTGCGCTCGGGCGGCCCGGTGCGTTTCCGCGTCGGCACGCAGGCGCGCGGCTGGATCCCCGACTGCGCCACGCTTATTAGCGACACTCCCACCCACGTCATCGTCGAAACCACTTCCGCCGACAACGACCAGAACATCCTCCGCGCCGCCATGGCCGCAGGCCCCGTCCACGAGTTCACCCGCGTCGTGCCGGATCTGGCCGAGCTGTTCAAGGAGGTTGTGAAGTAATGAAGACCTACTCCCCCATGCACACCATCACCACCACCGCGAAGCGCGAGGTGCAGATTCTGCTGCTGAAGAAGGGCGTCATTGTCACGCTCGTGATCATGTTGCTGGTCATGTTCGGCATGATCGGCTTCGGCACCTGGATGAAAAACAAGGACGACGCCGAAGCGGAAGCCGGCGGCCCGGCCATCGCCGCCGTGGGCATCGCAGAGCAGCTTCTCGACGACGCCGGCTACGACGCCCAAACCGCCACCGACCGCACCGAAGCCGAACAGTTGGTCCGCGACGGCGACGTGGAGGCCGCCCTGATTGTCGAGGGCGACAACTGGGAGGTCCTTGCGGACGGCTCCCCCTCCACCACCATCCTCACCGGCCTCGACGCCCTCTCCCAAGAGCAGGCGCGCGCCGAAACCCTAAGCAACCTGGGCATTAGCCCCGCCGACTACGAGGCTGCCTCCCCGCAGATCAACGTTGTGCCGGTGGGCATCAACGACGCCGAAGGCGACGACACCGCAGAGCAGTTGACCCGCCTGCTGACCACCTTCTTCGCGCTGATCATCGTCATGTTCACCGTGATCACCTTTGCCGCCCAGGTGGGCAGCCGCGTCACCGAGGAAAAGTCGTCGCGCGTCGTCGAGCTGATTTTGGCCTCCGTTCGCCCGCTGGACTTCCTCGCCGGCAAACTGCTGGGCACCGTCATCTTCGGATTCCTCGCCACCGCGGTGCTGCTCGCCGTCGGCGGCGTCGGCTTGAAGGTCTCGGGTCTTATCGACGATGTCGAAGTCGACTGGTCCGTCCTCCCCATCCTGCTTGTCGCCTGGCTGTTGTCCATGCTGTTTTTCGGCGGCCTCTACGCCGCCGCCGGCGCGATGGTGCAGCGCACCGAGGACCTGCAGTCCACCCAGATGCCGATTCTGATCCTGCTGATGGCGTGCGTGTACATCTCGTCGTTTGGTTGGTCCAACACCGACTCAACCTTCATGCAGGTCGTCAGCTGGATCCCGCCATTCTCCATCTTCGCCGCGCCCTTGACCTACGCAGCTGGCGACTTCACCGCCCTCCAGCTCGCGGGCTCGTTCGCGCTCGCCGCGGTAACGACTGCGCTGGTCGTCTGGCTCGCCGCGCGAATCTACAAACGCACGATCCTGAACAACGGCAGTGTGACCAAGTGGTCGCAGCTGCTGCGCAGGGGTTAGGAGCGTTCGCGCATCTTAGCGATGCAAAAGGTTATTGGCGATGGCAATCCTGGCATTTTCCGGGAGCCACCATCAGCAAGCGTTACACCACGCTGAGGGACGCAACCCGAAAGCACAGAGGCAACACCAAAGGATTGCTGTACCGATAAGGACACGATAGGCTTAGGTCCAGATAATTGTACGGCTTCGAGAAGCAGGAGAAATATGATGGGTACACGTAACAAGATGCTGGCCACGCTTTTAACAGCAGCGCTTTCTGTGAGTTTTACGCCGGCGGTCGCCAGTACAGAAGGGCCTGCCTTGAGTATGGCAGCTCAAAAAAACGGCTCGACAATTTCCGTTGACAAACAGGCAGAAGAGTTTGCTACGGCTTTCGCTTTCGTTGATGACATTCCTGACGAAGTACTGGAAAACTCTACGGATGATGAAATTGTGGAGTATATCCGAACAATGGAAATTCGCCCTACCGCTTCCCCCCGCATGGCCGCAGCTAGCGTGGATCCGTTGTGGTGTGCGGCTTCGATTTCTTCAGCGATTGCAGGTGCAGCGTTTCCAGCGTTTAAACTCGCGAAAATAGTGAGGATCGTGAAAAAGCTCGGCGGCCCCCGGAAAACTGCTGAGAAGATTAAAGAGATGGGTGGCTTAGGCAAGGTCGCAGGCAAGCACGCTAATGAGAACACTACTACCGGAATGCTGGCCTCTCTAGCAGCTGAGTTGACTGGTATCGCCGGCATCCGAGATTACTGCTTCTAGAGCGACCTATGAAGAAAACTAATATTTTAAGTTCGGTCTTGGCCCTAGCTTCCATTTCTGTTCTCGTAGCGGATTCTACCCCTATATTTATTCCGCTCGCGCTGGCCGTCTTAGCACTCATTGTGTTTTCGCTGGGACTCGAGAAAACGAAAGAACCCTGCTAGTTGTCATCCGACTAACTACACGTCCATCTACACGCAGTCGGTCAATCTCTCGCGCGACGCATGAGAACGGTTCGTGCCGTTTCGGCAGCTCCCGCCGGCTGCTCGACGATTGGTCTACACCACCAAATTAATCGAATCTCTCAATGCTGAGCCGCGTAAAGCCACTCGCAACCGAGGCCAGTTCCCCGCTGCATTTTCTGCCCGGCAAGCTGCTGGGCACGCTCGTACTGGGCTCTTGGCAACGACCTTACTGCCCATGGTCAGCGGTGTTGGACTGAAGGTCTCCGGCCTATTCTTCCTGGTGGTCTGGCTTCTGGCGAAGCAGTTTTTCGGTGCCGTCTACGCTGCGGCGGGCACGATGGTGCAGCTCACCGAGGACCTGCAGTCCAACCAGATGCCGATCCTTCTGATGATCATGGCCACCGCCTACATTCCCAGTTTCGGCTGGATGAGCACCGACACCACTTGGACGCAAGTGATGAGCTGTAGCAGGGGTTAGCGCAGTTCGTCGATAAACGCCTTCGCGTCAATGTCGCCGTTCTCCGCGGCCTTGCGTAGTGCCTTAAACTTCTGCTCTCGCTCCTCCACTAGCCGCAGGCCTTCGCGCAGGACTTCGCTGGCGGAGGCGTAGCGGCCGTCTTCGAGCAGTTGGGCGATGAATTTGTCGTAGCGTTCGCCGAGGACAACGGATGTGTTTTTCGCAGCCATGCCCGTAGACTACCAACGCCTACTATCAGGAGGAGTAGATCGCATGGCTCTCGGCGACGGCCCGCTCATCGTCCAGTCGGACAAGACTGTGCTGCTCGAGGTCGCACACCCGGACGCACCCAAGGCTCGTGCTGCGCTCGCCCCGTTTGCGGAGCTCGAGCGCGCTCCCGAGCACATCCACACCTACCGCATCACCCCGCTGGCGCTGTGGAACGCCCGTGCCGCCGGCTTCGACGCCGAGCAGGCCGTTGATGTACTCGAGCGCTACTCCCGCTTCCCCGTCCCGCAGCCGCTGCTCGTGGATGTTGCGGAGACCATGGCGCGCTACGGCCGCCTCAAGCTGGTCAAGCACCCCGCGCACGGGCTCATCCTCGAGACCGACGACCCGGCAATCCTCACCGAGGTCACTCGCTCCAAGAAGATCATCCCGCTTGTCGCATCGCGTATCGACGACACCACCATCCCCGTCCACCCCTCCGCCCGTGGCCAAATCAAGCAGGAGCTGACCAAACTCGGCTGGCCTGTGGAGGACCTCGCCGGCTACGTCGATGGCGAGTCGCACCCGATCGCGCTCAACCACGACGGCTGGGCGCTACGCGACTACCAGCAGTACGCCGCCGAGTCATTCTGGGAGGGCGGCTCCGGCGTCGTCGTGTTGCCGTGCGGCGCGGGCAAAACCATCGTGGGTGCGGCGTCGATGGCGCAGGCACAGACCACCACACTGATCCTGGTCACCAACACCGTCGCGGGCCGCCAATGGCGCGACGAGCTGCTGCGCCGCACCACGCTCACGCCCGAGGAGATCGGCGAGTACTCCGGGGAGAAGAAGGAGATCCGCCCGGTCACCATCGCCACCTACCAGGTGGTCACCCGCAAAACCAAGGGCGAATACCGCGCGCTCGAACTTTTCGACTCCCGCGACTGGGGCCTCATCATCTACGACGAAGTCCACCTCCTGCCCGCCCCCGTCTTCCGGATGGCCGCCGACCTCCAGTCGCGCCGCCGCCTAGGCCTGACCGCCACCCTGGTGCGCGAGGACGGTCGCGAGGACGACGTGTTCTCCCTCATCGGGCCGAAGCGTTACGACGCCCCCTGGAAAGAACTCGAAATGGCCGGCTACATCGCCACCGCCGAATGCGTCGAAGTGCGCACCACACTTAGCGACGACGAACGCCTCACCTACGCCACCGCCGAAACCCGCGAACGCTATCGGTTGGCGGCGTGTTCGAAGGCGAAGCTTGGGGTCGTCGATAAGCTGCTTGCAAAACATGAGGGCCAGCAGACCTTGATCATCGGCGCCTACGTCGACCAACTCGAAGAGATCGCCGCGCGCATCGACGCCCCACTTGTCGACGGAAAAACCACCACCAAGAAACGCGAAGAAGCCTTCCAAGCCTTCCGCGACGGGGCTATCTCCACCCTGGTGGTGTCCAAGGTGGCGAACTTCTCCATCGACCTGCCTGAAGCCGCCGTGGCCATCCAGGTCTCCGGCACCTTCGGCTCCCGCCAAGAGGAAGCCCAGCGCCTGGGCCGGTTGCTGCGCCCGAAGGCCGACGGCGCCGAGGCAGTGTTCTACACGGTGGTCGCCCGCGACACCCTCGACGCCGAATACGCCATCCACCGCCAGCGCTTCCTCGCCGAGCAGGGCTACGCGTATCGACTCGTCGACGCCTCCGACCTCTAAACTCTTCCCCATGAAGGTTTTCAAGTTCGACGTCGACGAAGAGTATGCAAAGCAACACAACGAAATGATCCGCGACACCCGCAGCCTCGTCGCTTCGGGCGTCGCCCTCTTTGTGATCTCGCTCGCCGGCGCCGTCGCCGTCTGGTTCTTCGTCGACCCCGAATCCCCCTGGCACACCCTGGGCACGTTCGGCCTCGCCCTTTTCGGCCTCATGATGCTCGTCGTGGGCTTGCTCATCCCCCGCAGCGTGGGCAAGACGCAAGAACTTTACGACGCCAACCCACTGGCCCCCGCCATCATCACCGAACGCGTCGGCACCACCATCACCCTGACCGCCCTGGTGAACCTTAACGTCGAGCCCTCCCTGCCGCCACGCTGGGGCATCACCTCGCGCGTCTACCACCCGATCCCGAACACTTCCGACAAGGTGGGCACCAAGGTCCCCGTCGCCGCCGTGGGCGCCCAGCGTTCCGCACAGAACAAGAAGATGTGGCAGATGATCACCCCGATGCCGATCGCCTGGGGCACCCCTGACGTCGCCGTCATCGACGAGGCCCGCAACGCCGTCCCCGGCGACCAGTGGTCCAAACTCGAGCGCGCCCGCAAGAAGAAGGACCTCCTCGAGCAGTCCAAGAACGCCGTCGTGGAGTTGTAGTTCTCTGTTTGTTTTTTGAGGTTGTTGGGGCTGTTGGGAGCGCTTGGCTGTTGGGGGCTGTTCGGCCCCTGCCGCCCCGAGTGCTCGGCCCACTCCATCCCCCATTTCTGCAGGTACCCAGCGTAACCCTTCTTCCTGCCGCCACCCATTGACCTTGCCGACAGCCCTACCCTGCACGCCGATACAAAACCGTACATCACACCATTCGCCGACCTGGGCGGAGTGTAAAATCATGCAGCCAGCTGAGCTACATTTTGCACCGGTGTCAACGGGAACCCGCGCTTCTGTCTAAAACTCCAAGTCCCCTAGCAGAGCATCTCAACCGCGCAAACGGATAAATCTTTCGCGGAACGCCTGAAAATTTTCTGCGGTACTTGCGGCGACTGCGGCCAACACCCTAGCCTGAAAAACGCTTAGGGTTCCTGCAGTAATTGCCCCTGCTCTGACCAGGTCAACACCTCCACCGTTCCCATACATCGGAATCACTGGACCTTCTTCAACGCGTGTTGCAAGAATAACGGGAATATCCGATTCAGCAGTTTTAGCAATAGCCTCTTCAAACCCTATTCCCGCATTGCCAGAACCACAGCCTTCAAGAACTATTGCCGTAGGATCTGTAGCGCGTGCCGCTTCAAATAGGACTGTATCGGTTCCAATGCCATAGGTAATGATTGGAATGTTTCCCTCAGAAAGCTTTCCAGCATCGAAGTCAAGAGTCTCGTTCGTCTCAGGCAAAGCAACGAGCGTAAAGGCGTCTTCGTAAACCTCCCCTACTTTCGTTCCGGTGAATGCCTGCGACTGGATCGTGTGACACTTCCGAACCCCTCGAGCGTTCCAAACATTTCCTGCAAAACACACCACAGCTCCGAGGTTACGAGCCCTCGGCGATGCAGCAACCGTCAAAGAATCTTGGAGATTCCGTGGTCCATCAGAGTCTGGTGTATCGAAAGTACGTTGGGCACCAGTAAGCACGATAGGCTTATCAGTCGCAATTACAAGGTCAAGAAAATAAGCAGTTTCCTCCATCGTGTCTGTCCCGTGCGTGATCACGGCACCAATGCAATCAGAGTCCTTGAGAGATCGGTTTACGACATCGGCAATCACTGACAAGTCCTCAAATGTGAGACGGTAGCTGCCCTCTAAAATGGCATCGACCCGTCTTACTTCCAGATTGCTTTCGGTCCCTAAATCAAACATCTCGGCTGTCACCCCGACGGAAGCTCCATCCTCTGAACGAGTTGAAGCAATCGTTCCGCCAGTCGCAATCAATGCAACGTACGCCATATCCGTCTCCTATTGAGCAAATGCGTTGTTATCGGAAAAGCGCTCTTTTTCTTCTTTTCCCAATTTCATCCATCCCAGTGTCAAGGATCAAGGCACTGGGACTGTGAGGCGAGCAGACTCTCGAGATCGATTAAATCTCAACTCTTCCGGGGACAGTTTCCTTGCCACCATCTTGCGCTTTGCTCGCAGCACGAGAACCGAAAAACATTGATGCGGCGACCGAGCTCAGTACAACAATCGGTAGAGAGAATGCCGTCCAGTCAGGGAAAGCAGGCGCGAAAGCGAATACGACTCCGGCTGCAGTCACAAGCGAAACAAGTGTCGTCGGAATCGACTTAACCACTACAGCCAATTGCACAAAGACTGCACCAATAATCGCGGGAAGAATGTAGTCAAAAGTTGCGCGAACACTCTCAGGAAGAACTGCAATAATCCAGTTGCCGAAAATAGCTACTGCAAGGATCATCACTGCTACGTGAACAATAACAGCACCAGAAATAGCGGCAACTGCTGTTAGCTCTGCTTTCTTCGTACCTGGCTTAGCATCGACTGCTGCTTGTGCTGTCACAGACGCGGGAAGTAACTTGTTAGAGATATTTCCTACGAGCCAGGCTTGATAAGTGCCTGACACTCCCAGCATCGGGAAATAGGTTGCAGGTTCAACAATCCAGTTCGCAGCATAAATTACGGCAACCGCCAAGAAACATGTGCCGAGTACTCCCCACCCCGGGAACAACCCTTCGACCGTGAAGAGGTAGATCGGAGCGGCCATTGCCAGAATCAACCCGAGCCCAACTGTGATTCTGCCCCAAAAATTAATCCGGTTAATGTAAACGTCATCAGACATTGCTTTGGTCGTCATTTCAGATGCTCCTCGATTACGCAGCCACAAAGTATGCAACTGCTAGGCCAATAATCATTGCAAAACCAAGCGCCCACTCTCTGAGCCAACGCATATTCAATCGCTCCGACAACAGTAGGAAGATCACCATTGCACCGGAAGAGCCCGCCATGACGGCCAGGTTCTTCGATCCGCCAGAGGCCTGACTGATAGTCAGGAAGGCAAAAGCACCCAGAAGTGCGCCTCCTGTTAGTGCAGCCATAGCCCATGGCTTCCATTCGCTTAGCTTCTCGGACATCTTGCCCATCGCACTAGTTGCTAGAACTACCTCGAGCATCCAGACTCCTGCGCCCAACGCCATTGTGAAGAAGACCGCGGCGAAAACAACTGCGTCAAAGTTCTCGGTCCCCATCGGTGCATTCATTGATTCAGCGGCAGCATTTGCGGCAGCCAGCTCGTACGGCACCGATCCAATCATTCCGATACGCATTAGGACGGGCGGAGTACCGAAGATAGGAATCAGGGACAAGGCCACGATCCCAACTGCCACAGACGGTCCAATCGCTGAAATAGCCCCAGCCCTCATTGCCTGCATAAGTTCTTTATTCTCAATATGGCCTTCCTGGGCATTTTGCTTGGCTAGTCGAAAGAACACGACTGCCTGAAAAACAATCACAGCCATTACGGCTAGCGAAAACATCCACATGGCTGGCGATTGAGCATACGAAATATAATCGGGCATTTTTCTCTCCTATCGCGGCTTCAAAATAATTAGTTGACGGCGGTGTTTTTCAATTAGACCTTTGGAGTACAGCAAAGGAAATGGCTCTCCTTTCGCCCATCTGTCCATGTGTTCAAACTGGTATCCAGACGAGAGATCTCCGCTTTGCCCTGGTCCATTAAGCGCAATTGAGTTGTCCCATTCACCAACGTCAATCGCTACCCTGAATGAGCTGCCATAGATCTGCCTGTAATCCCCCGTACTGGCGTATCCAGCCAGGCCAACTGTCTCTCCACTTCCTGGCACTTCATATTCCCCAGAGCGAACCAACTTTTCTTCTACACCTGCTTCGATGAGCAAATCAGCAAACGCGTGATCGGCGTAGCGCATATGAACATCACCCCAGGGGCAAAGCTTGTCCATGTCGACAAAGGCGTCAAAACTGATAAGTGCATGTTCTACAGCAAGATCAAGCTTCCTTTGGTCGGAGTCAGCCCAATCCCGCATAAGGCTCAAAGCAACTCGAGAATCTCTCTCAGCAGCCAGGTCCGGAATAAGAATCCCAAGAATCTTCTCAGACTCGCCCTCGTATCCCAAGGTCTTAAGTTGAGAACGCAGGACGGCAGGGACCAAGTGTTCCCAGAAAAACAGTTCCCATGCATGCGCTTGTGTCGACCCAACCGACATTCGAAAATCCCATGCGTCAACAAGTCTCCCGAGTGCATGGTCCTGAAACTGCGCGACTTGCTTGAGTACGACGATCGTTTCCCGTGCATGCAGGTTTAAATCATCTGTTTGAAAATCAAATGCTTCCCGAATCGTGATCTCTCGTGCGTCATCTAGCCACTCTTTGATACGCCGATAACGGACATCGTCGTACCACTCATAGGAGATATGCACTTCCCGTGGGAATTCTTCTGGCAAAAGGTACTGGTTCGCAGTGGCAAAATAGCCGCTATCTTTCGCAAACCCAGGTAGAACATCGTTGTCATAGAAGCCATCCCAAACGTACCGACCATCACCCGGAATCGGGAACAGACCATTCCAATTCTTCCGCTTGGGAATAATGCCACCAGGTTGCCAGGCGATTCTCCCACCAGGTTCGGCAACGATCTGGTTTTCAGGCGGAGCACACCATCGATTCATCGCCTCGAGAAATTCATCAATATTATCGGCGCGCATGTATTCAATAGAACCGAGATAGGGCGCCCCTCCAGGCTCTAGCCAAGCGGCTGCCAGTGATACTGCGACGTGCCTCTCAGGGTCATGATAGATAACTGGACCAAACTCTGAGAAACGGAGAACGACCGTCTGCTCCGGCCCATCGCACGAGTGAATCTCCTCCGTAACTTCTGAGAACTTTCGCCAAGCACCTTCAAATTGATACTCATCTGGGTTATTCGGATTCAGCACATGGACAAAGAGATCTTCCTGGTCAATAGCGAAAATCGTAAGCCCGAACGCGACTTTGCCATTGTGTCCAATAGAAACCCCCGGGAGTAGTGGCTCTCCACCACCTATTACATCGAAGTCCCTACAGGATAGGTGCGCAATATACCGCAATGACGGCATACTCGACGTAACGCGGTGGGGGTCGTTACAAAGAATTGGCCTTCCTGTAGAGGTCAAATCACCAGACAAAACCCAGTTGTTTGAACCATCACTTGGCTGATGCACACGACCGATTCCAGAGTTGGAATTTTCGGATCGAACAAGAGGCCCAGTTCCAAGCCAATAGTCTTTCATCACGTCTTCTGCGAACACAGAAAAATCTAGCCCCTCAGGAACTTCAAACTCTACCGCGGGCTCAAAAAGCTTGCGGAGACTCGCAACTGAGTGGCCCCATTCATGAGCTAACCGCGCCCGTATTGCCTCTTCCGCGGCATTAAAAGACAGAGAATGGGAACGAAGCCTCAGTAGATCCTCTGGCGCCCATTTCTCGGGTAGGTAACCCAACTTTTCGAATTCAAGGGGAAGCGGCATAGCACCACTCACCACCAAATCAATGAAACCATTCACCCCATTTACAAAACTTGTCACGATAGCTTTCGCGTCGTTACCGTAGGCAAGCCACTCAGCACGAAAATCTCCACGGTAGATAAAAAGACGTGCAGCCCTATCCCATTCCACAAACTCACTACCGAATACCTCAGCGAGCCGTCCGAGCCCTCTTCTTCGGGAAAAATCTAACTGGAACAGACGATCCCGCGCAGCGTTGAAGCCTTGCGCCAGAAAGACATCGTTTTTCGATGAGCCGAAAATGTGTGGAACGCCCCATTCATCAACATGAATTTCAACCTCATCTTCGAGGTAACGCATTTCGAAATAGTCGGTCATCACACCCTCCTCGCAGTGCCCTTACTTACATCAATGGACCATTTGTGTCTGCTCTCACAATTGGATGCCAGAAAATTAACACCTTGACGCTATGCTTTGAATAACTATCAACCGTTACCCCCCATACCTCTAGGACATACCGTGGACTTAAGCGAAATTCGGACCCTCCATACTGTGGTTAGAGAAGGGTCGATGAGTCGGGCAGCCAGCTTTCTAGAACTGGCGCAGCCAACTGTCTCCAGACAAATTCGCGCGATCGAAGAAGAAATCGGTACGCAAGTCTTTTACAGGCGCTCTACAGGCACTGTTCTCACGCCGGCCGGGGAAGAGTTCGTATCACTTACTAAAGGAATTCTTCTCGAACTCGACAGATCGATAGATCTCATGAAACTGAGATATTCAAGAAAATCTGTATTCAAAATCGCATGCACACAGACCACAGCGCACGCAATCCTCGCCCCGTTCATTGCCGATGTAAACCCCCCAATCATCGACCTAGTAATCGTTGACGCCACTAAAGCGGACAAGCAACTTGAGGCAGGAGCCGACCTTGCCATCACGACTCTGAGACCTCCCCCAGATCGTTGTTCAATGGAGGTCGCTAGCCTAAATATCAGGGTCCAAGCGCCAGATACCGCTATCCAAAAAGTATCGAAAGAACACCACTTCATCGATCTAGAAAACTTCAAAGACGAAGAATGGATACTCCCAAGAACCGGCGTGCCCCATGCCGTGTTCTCTAAATACAACGCACTGAATAGCGAAGTTCGAAAACGCTATGTAACCACAGGGGTAGTTGCGCAAAGCCTCGCCGCAAATGGATACGGCTACGCCATAGTTGTGTCTGATCTGATGTAGGTGGTCCAGTTCGG
>NZ_KV821285.1:0-9271 GCF_001815635.1 Corynebacterium sp. HMSC075D04 | reverse complement strand
GGTTTCACCGTCCACCGGAATCATGACACCCCAGTTCCACTCGTACAGAGCCCAAGCGGATTCTTCTTTGTTAGCGGTTTGTTCAAGATACGGTTGCAGCCGTTTTTGGGAAACCCATTCGATTTTTCTTTTCATTCCAACCCCCGTTTGGATTCCGTATTTAGTGTTTTTCTGTACACTAGCCGACAGACCGTCTTGATAGACCTTGTCTTCGGCGGTGAGGGTCTTGTTGAAGCATTTGTTGCTTGCAAGGCCCTCGTTTCGTTTAGCACTGTGACTTCGTCGAAGGGGGCGACGGCGCACAGCGACCGAAACCCTACAAACCACCAACCCTTCCAACAATCCGGCCACTCCGCGATACACTGCCCCTTATGCAGCCGACTACGACGATTCTCACCCGTGTTGTCATTCCTGGTGTGGAGAGTGAGCAGCTTCGGGCTCAGCAGATTGGGTCGAATTTGTTTGTGGTGGCGAGTGTGCCGTTCGTCGATACGACGCTCGCGCTGGGGGACATTGTGGAGTGCGTGCTGGTCGGGGGCGCGTTCCACGTGGATCGTGTGGTGGTGCGTGGGGGCGCGTCGACGGTGCGTGTGCTGCCGGAGGATGAGAGTCCGCAGGAGATTGCGGCGACGCTGCTGGCGTTTGGTTGTCGCGTGGAGTTGGGCCCCGGTGGCATGTTGGCGGCGAGCATTGGTGCGGATTGTCCGCGCGAGGGAATCGCGGAGTGGCTTGGCGGTTTGGCGGAGCAGGGTGCGATTCAGCTTGCTCCGGGCTACATGGCTTAGCAGCGGCACCAACCGCCTTACACCGCGCCCCGACCCCGAAACCTCGTTACACTTGCGCGCATGAGCGTTTTCGTTTCTGCCGCGGATCTCAATGAACGTATTCAGGCTGGCCTGAAGCAGACCGTTATTGCTTCGCTCTGGGAGCCGGAGGCTGGTAAGGCGTGGTCGAAGTTTCAGTCCGAGCATGTGCCGACGGCGTTGTTTTGTGATCCGTCGTCGCAGTTGGCGGGGCTGCCGGGGCGCAAGGCGGGGCGTAACCCGTTGCCGGCGTTTGGTGTGGTGAAGAAGGCGGTGGCGAATTGGGGGATCGAGGAGGATCGCCCGGTGTACATCTACGACGGTGGCAACGGGCTGTTCGCGGCGCGCACGTGGTGGATTCTGCGTTGGGTGGGCGTGACTGATGTGCACATCGTGGATGGTGGGTTTGCGGCGTGGAAGCGCGAGAAGCTCCCCACGGTGGCGGGTCCGGGTGGCATTGTGGTGCCGCGCGAGCCGGAGCGCCTGGAGCCGGGGAGTATGCCGACGGCGTCGATGGAGGATGTCCGCGAGTTTGAGGGCATGATCCTGGACGCGAGGAGCGCGCGCCGTTTCGCAGGCCGCCGCGAGATCCTGGACCTGCGCGCGGGTCACATTCCGGGTGCGGTGAATCTGCCGGTGACAGATCTTTTCGACGACACCACGCACCTGATCAAGGACACCAACACCATCCGCGGCCGCCTGGCGGAGGTCGGCATTACCCAGAACACGGACCCGCAGAGCGTGATTACGTATTCGGGTTCGGGCAACCACTCGGCGAAGTTGTTGGCGGCGATGGAGCACGCTGGCCTGCCGGTGTTGACGCACTATGTGGGCGGTTGGTCGCAGTGGAGTGCGAATAAGGAGAACCGCGTGGTTACGCGTGTTTAGCGTGTCGTGTCGGCGGGCGCTGTAACATCGTCGCTGATGATTGCTGTGCTGTTAGTTCTCGCGTTTGTGGCGCTCGCCGCTGGTGTTGCGCTGTTTGTCGCTGATGCGCGTGAACGAAGCCCACGGCGTGCGTGGGCGCGGCAGCACGGATTTACGTTTGCCAAGGTAGACGATCTGTTGGCGGCGGAGTGGCGTCGTGGTGCGGCGTCTGCGGGGGCGACGGCGCGCGAGGTCGTGTCGGGCTCCGCGTTCGGCCATGATCTGCACTTGGCGGATTTGGGGGAGACGACGGTGCTTGCAGTGCCCACGGGCTGCGAGGCGGACGTTGTGGTGGATATGCGCCGCGACGGGTTCGAGCCGACACAGCGCGACGATGACCTGGTGGAGGCCACCCGCGAGGGCGCGTTCACGGTCCATGCCACGAGTGTTGGTCCTGCGCGCAGGCTTATCGACGATCGCGTGCGCACCGCCTTATCCACCCTCCCGCCCGCAGTCAACGCGGTGTGGTTCGAGGGGGCGTGGGTGATTGCCCAGTTCGCGCCGGGGTCAACGGCGCAGGATTGGGATGCGTCGTTGGCCGCGGTGGCGCTGCTGGCGGATGCTGCGCGCACACTCCCGCCGGTCGAGGATGCTCCGTTGTGGGTGGGGGAGGAGAAGGTGCAGGGGGTCGTCGAAAAGCAAGCGAGCCCTGAGCGGCCGGAAGATCCGGTGGAGCTGCCCACGCGGGTCACGGGTGGGGAGCGCGGTGAGGTCGAGGAGCGCGATCTTGGTGGCGACGATGTTGCCGCGATTGCTGGCGACGAGCGCACCGGCACCGACCTGACACGGGTAAAGCGTGTGCAGGGACCGTCGTCGATTTTTGATTCTGAGGAGAAATGATGAAAGAACAACTTGCTGAACTGGTCAAAGAGCTTGCCGTGGTGCACGGGAAGGTAACGCTGTCGTCGGGCAAGGAGGCTGATTACTACGTGGATCTGCGTCGCGCGACGCTGCACCACGAGGCCAGCCCGCTGATCGGCAAACTGTTGCGTGAACTCACCGCTGACCTGGACTTCGACGCTGTTGGCGGCCTGACCCTGGGCGCGGACCCAGTGGCTACTGCCGTGATGCATGCGGAGGGGCGCCCGATCGACGCGTTTGTGGTGCGCAAGGAAGCGAAGAAGCACGGCATGCAGCGCCGCATCGAGGGCCCGTCCATCAAGGGCAAGCGCGTGCTGGTGGTGGAGGACACCACCACGACCGGCAACTCCCCGCTGACCGCCGTGGAGGCCTGCCGTGCGGAGGGCGCCGAGGTGGTTGCGGTGGCCACGGTGGTGGATCGTGCGACGGGTGCGGACAAGGTGATTGCGGACGCCGGCTTGGAGTACCGCTACCTGCTGGGCCTGGAGGATCTCGGGCTTGCCTGAGTTAGATAACGGGAAGGGCCCGACCGAGTGGATGGAGGGCCGCCACGGTGTGGGCCCCTGGGAGGGCGAGTGGCCGGATGATCCGCGCTACGACCCGGAGTACCTCGAACACGGCGACACCAGAAACGTCGTCGACGCCTACCGCTACTGGTCGCTGGACGCGGTCGTCGCAGATCTGGATACGCGCCGGCACCCGTTCCATGTCGCTATTGAGAACTTTGAAAACGACATGAACATCGGCACGGTCGTGCGCACCGCGAACGCGTTTCTGGCCAAGGAGGTCCACATCGTGGGCCGGAAGCGTTGGAACCGGCGCGGCGCGATGGTGACGGACCGCTACCAACATATTCGTCACCACGAAACGGTCGCGGATCTCATCGAGTGGGCGAACGGCGAGGGCATCGCTGTCGTGGCCATCGATAACACCCCCGGATGCGTACCCCTGGAAACAGCCGAGCTGCCCCGCGAGTGCGTGCTCCTCTTCGGGCAGGAAGGCCCCGGCGTGACCGAGGCCGCCCAGGAGGCGGCGGTGATGACCTGCTCAATCGCCCAATTCGGCTCGACGCGCTCGATTAACGCGGGCGTGGCGGCGGGGATCGCCATGCATGCCTGGATCCGCCAGCATGCAGACCTGTCTCACGCGTGGTAGCAAAACGGCGCGGTCTGGCAATATAACAGGCAAAATAACTGGCAACACACGTGGAAACGTCACTACTTAGAGGAGACATCAGTGCCTGAAACCTGGGCGCATCGTGCTGATTTGGCGGAATCGGCAATTACTGAACGTCACGCCCAGAAGCTCTGGATGTTGCCGAAAACCAACATGGCGGTCGTCGCCTGGCCGCCGGGGCTGAAAGACAAGCTGTTTTGGCACTGGCACTACTGGTGGCAGGCGCAGTACCTGGATTGCCAGGTGGATGCGGCGATGCGACGTCCGACGAAGACGCGTCGGCGCCGGATCCTCCAGACGATGCGCACGATCCAGGGGCGTAGCCGCGGCCGCTTGACCCGCAACATTTACTACGACGACAAGGCGTGGCTCGCGCTTGCCTGGGCGCGTGCGGGACAGTTGCCGAAGAATAACGGCAAGGTGTCGTCGAAACGCTCGAAGGTGCTCGAGGATCTGGAGTTTGACCTGCTCTCGGGCATCGACCCGGTGGTGGGCGTGCTGCCGTGGCGTACGGGGGAGACGTTCTACAACATTCCGTCGAACGCGACCGCCGCGATGGTGTTCGCGCGCACGGGCCGGTTGGATAAGGCGCGCGAGATCGTCGACTGGATCTTTGACAACCTGGTGCGCGAGGACGGTCTGCTCAGCGACGGTGTTCGGATGCGTATGTCGGGGCCTGAGGTCGTCGATAAGATTTACACCTACAATCAGGGCACGGTGCTTGGCGCGAGCCTGGAGATCGCGCTTGCGCTTCGCGAGGACGTCGGGCTGGCCCACGACGAGCCGATCGACTCGTTCGAGAACTCCGAGCGCGCCGATGCTTCCATGTTCTACATCACCCATATCCGCGCGATCGTGCAGGCCATCGCCCTGGAGATGGCGACTCCCCAGGGCGTGCTGCTGAGCCCACCGGAGGAGTCCGGCGAGGGCGACGGCGGCCTGTTCAAGGGTATTCTCGCGCGCTACCTCGCCGACGTGGCCACGCGTCTGCCGGAGGATTCGAAGGAGAACATCGCCACGAAGAAGATCGCGGCGCGCCTGGTCATGCAGTCCGCCGAGTCGCTGTGGTCGCACCGCCTGGAGGTCGACGGCCTGCCGGTTTTCGCCGCGGAGTGGACCGAGGATGCGCGGCTGCCGCATAACTATGGGTTGGGGCCGGCGTCGATTAGCGAGGCCGTGGGGCTCGTGCGTATCGACGAACGCGACCTCTCCGTCCAACTCTCCGGCTGGATGCTGCTTGAAGCAGCGGCGAAGGTGTCTGCAGCAATGGCGTAATATCGTGGGCACCGTTGTGGCAAAGGGAGGTGCTCGGGACGCATGCAGAAGAACAAGCGGGCGTTGATCGTCGTTGATGTGCAGGCAGGATTCCTGTCCGACTACACGTCGCGTTGCCTACCGCGCGTGCACGAGCTCCTCGCTTCTGATGAGTTTGACCTGGTTATCGCTACCAGGTTTTTCAACCCTGATGGGTCGGCGTTCCGTACCCGCATTAACTGGGATCGGTTGTCCTCGCCTGAGGAAGTGCAGCTCGATCGGCTCGTGGAAGAGCGCGCGGACATCATCATCGACAAGGACACCTACGGTTGCGGCGAGGCTTTGCTTTCTGCACTGAAGTCTCACGGGATTTCGGGGGCTACCCTTGTCGGCATTGATACTGACGTGTGCGTTTTGCAAAACGCTGCGTACCTCTTTGACCATGGCGTCAATGTTGATGTGGACCTGGCGGGTTGCGCCACAAACGGTGGCCCCGAAGCAGACGCTGCCGCGGCACGTCTGATGGGGCGGACAATCGGTTATAAACACACGCGCGGACACACCGCAGCGTAGGAACAATTTCGGGGGCGAAATGCAGTGGGGGTTTACAAGATACGAGTTTGCGCCGACAGATGTCGGTGGGCCGATCACAGATGCGCGCGTTATAGCTCGTATCGAAGGCGAATTCCGAGCTCTCGGGTGGGAGCAATGCACGGAAGTGTTTGGTACGCGCGATCAAGCATTGTTGCTACCACGCACGTATGCAATCGTCTCAAAGGGCGATACCTTGCTTTATCTTTCCCAATCCGGGTACGGAGTGGCCCGATACCAATTCGACTACCGCGCTGATATCGGGGAAGAGCCAGTTGCATCCGTGGCAAACGCGCTTCGGGATCGTGTTCTGTTCCAGCAATCACTCAGCGATTCACCGGATGAGGCAGTGCGTGAAGTCGAAGAATTGATTCGGCGCATTCGGAAGATTCAGGAGCGTTACCGTCGGGAACTCTTCCGAGGTTCTGCAAACGACGCGGTGCACGAATATTCATTCTCGGTCTACGCGGTATCTGAGCCCGTCGACGATCGCTTGGTCCACGCGCTTCTGCATCCAAGAGATGTTGGTTGTTCCCTAGGACTGGATCAAGCCAACCTTCCGTCGACCAACCACTTGGTAGACCGAATCAATGGAACAATCCCAAATCTTCCGTGCCCGATCATTGATAGTCAAGGGCACCGTTTCTGGAGCAGCTGGTCGGCCAGCGTTATCGGGGTAAGTTGTTCAGGACTAGAGGAACTCGTCTCACTTAGTGAATTCAGAGTTCAGTCGACCTGGCTCGCTGCACACAAGACCGCGAAGATGGCAGCACAGGTTGACCTCGCAGATCTCGATTCGAAGGGATCCTCCAAAATGCGATTCCTCCAGTCTGACTTTGTATTGGTTGTCGCACGGCACCGTGAACGCTTAGGGGCTCATTCACCTGCACTCCACTCAAGCTTGTTGGACGAAATCAATCGTTCGAGTGATCTCGACGCCGAAATAGCTCGAGCCGAGACAAACCTCGAATCTGCTGTTGCAACGATGGCGTATTACGACGAACGCTCGAACCTAAAAGGCCGAAGACTCATTGAATTCGCAGCGTGGGTTTTCGGTGTAGCGGGTCTAGCCGAGCTTCTTGTCGAGCTTCCACTCCGCCCAAACACGTTTGCTACCCACCCGTTTTCTTTCGCTGCGTGGCTCCTCTTGGCCACTGTTGGGGGCATTGTGGTTTTCCGTCAGCGGTAGTTTCCTAAAACGGGCATACTGGTGTGCGTAAACGGTCCCAATCCCAGGAGGATTTTCATGCCTATCGCAACCCCAGAGGTCTATAACCAGATGCTGGATTCCGCCAAGAAGGGCGGCTATGCGTTTCCGGCGATTAACTGCACGTCTTCGGAGACGATCAACGCGGCCATTAAGGGGTTCGCGGAGGCGGAGTCGGACGGCATCATTCAGTTCTCCATCGGTGGTGCGGAGTTTGCGTCCGGTCAGGCTGTGAAGAACAAGGTGGCTGGTGCGAAGGCGTTGGCTGCGTTTGCGCATGAGGTGGCGAAGCATTACGACGTCAACATTGCGCTGCACACCGACCACTGCCAGAAGGAAGTGCTCGACGACTATGTGCGTCCGCTGATCGCTTACTCCCAGGAGCGCGTGAACGCCGGCGAGCTGCCGTTGTTCCAGTCGCACATGTGGGATGGTTCCGCGGTTCCTATCGACGAGAACCTGGAGATCGCCCAGGAACTCCTGGCTAAGGCTCGCGCTGCGAACATCATTCTCGAGGTGGAGATTGGTGTTGTCGGTGGTGAAGAGGACGGCGTTGAGGCGAAGGCCGGCGCGAACCTGTACACCTCGGAGGAGGACTTCGCCAAGACCGTTGATGCCCTGGGTACCGGCGAGAATGGCCGCTACCTGCTGGCTGCCACCTTCGGAAATGTCCACGGCGTGTACAAGCCGGGCAACGTGAAGCTGCGCCCCGAGGTCCTGGATATGGGCCAGAAGGTTGCGGAGAAGAAGCTCGGTCTGGCTGCGGGCACGAACCCGTTCGACTTCGTCTTCCACGGCGGTTCCGGCTCGGAGAAGGAGAAGATCGAGGAGTCCTTGCGTTACGGCGTGATCAAGATGAACGTGGACACGGATACTCAGTACGCGTTCACCCGCCCGGTTGTGTCGCACATGTTTGAGAACTACGACGGTGTGCTCAAGATTGATGGCGAGGTGGGCAACAAGAAGATGTACGACCCGCGTTCCTACCTGAAGAAGGCCGAGAACGCTATGGCTGAGCGCGTCATCGAGGCGTGCCAGGACCTCCACTCGGTGGGCAAGTCGGTTTCCAAGTAAGCCACTGCTTATCGACGACACCACCTCCCCGGGCCCACAGCCCAGGGAGGTTTTCCCTTTCGGGCCTAAGCTGTTTAACCATGGCTAAGCAGAGGATGGGCACGCGCGCGCGTCTGCAGTTGGTTGATAAGTCGCTGCAGTCGCGGGTGAAGCGTGTGCGGAAGCGGTTGTTGCCAATTTTGCAGATCGCCTTGGCCGCCGGGTTCGCGTACTACATTGCGCACGACGTGATGGGTCACGCCCGGCCGTTTTTCGCCCCGATTGCCACGGTGATCATCATTGGCATGACGGGCGGCGACCGTGTGTCGAAGTCGGTGGAGATGGCCATGGGCTGCGTGCTCGGCGTGCTGGTGGGCGACCTGATTTTCTACCGGCTCGGCGCCGGCGGCTGGCAGATCGCGGTGATTGTCGCTGGGTCGTTGTTGATCGCGTCGTTTTTGAGCAAGTCGGTTCTGGTGAATAACCAGGCTGCGATCGGTTCGATCCTGATCGCGACAATCATGCCGCCTGGTAGCGAGTTCACCGGCGTGGACCGCACTATCGACGCCATCATCGGCTGCCTGATCGCAATGGCAGTCATCGCCCTGGTGCCTCAGGCTCCGATGTCGGAGGCCCGCGCGGAAGTGTCCAAAGTGATGGGCATCGTCTCTTCGGTTCTCGACGACGTGGCCACCGGCCTCCGCGAACGCAACCCCAACATCATCGACGAGGCCCTCGAGCAGATCCGTGGCACCCAAACGGGTATCGATGACTTAGCCGCCGCGATCAAGTCCGGCGAAGAAGCCAGCCGTGTCTCCCCGTTTTTGTGGGGCACTCGCCGCTACATCAACTCCCTGGCACGCGTGATCCCGCCGGTGGATAACGCGGTGCGTACCTCCCGTGTGCTCGCGCGCCGGGCTCACGTTCTTGTCGAGGACAGCGACACCATCACCGAACAACAAATCGAGCTCTTGGACACCTTGTCTCGCGTCTGCCTCGAACTTTCCGAGGTCTACGACGTGAACTCCCGCGTCGCCCAGGCCACCGTCATCCCGGAGTGCGTCAACGAGTTGCGTGCTGCGGGCCAGGCCGCCGGCATGGATATCGTCCCCAAGGATGCCGTCCTGTCCGCCTACGCCATCCTCGCGCAGACCCGCTCCCTGATCGTGGACCTGCTGATGGTGTGCGGCATGTCCCGCGAGTCCGCCCTCGCCGCCCTGGTGCCTACTTCCACGACGCCGAAGTACGAGCCCGAAACCTTCGACTTCGACTAGTTTCACGCCGCCCTGTTGCCGGCGCCGGTGAGCCGCCCTTCCGCCGCGCCGCCCTGTTGCCCGCCCTGCTCCCTGATCGTCTAGCTCCCTCGTGTCATGTCTCATGACTTTTTGGACATGGAGTC
>NZ_KV821284.1:0-5030 GCF_001815635.1 Corynebacterium sp. HMSC075D04 | reverse complement strand
CAGCAAGCGTTACACCACACTAAGGGACGCAACCGTCTGTCCAGCGAAGGAAGCAGCCACATCCTGCTATGCGGGCCTCTCCTCCGGATCAGAAAATGCCGTATTTGAAAACCACACAGCGCACGATGCGCATTTTCAGCAACCGGACTGGAGACCCCTATTCACGATCACCCTTCTCGAATACTCCCGCTAGGGCCGCAGGATGGTACATCCATTTCGCTTTGACTTGTGCCCCACTGAAGCTGCCAACTCATCGCGAGACATCATCGACGCGAATCTCTTTCGTTTCAAACGCATCCGTCGCACTAGCAAATCGCGAGAACACCAAGATCCGAGTTGGCGCATGTCCACCAACGTCTACTCGTAAAAATCCATCCGGCTTGTACCATCTTGTATAGAACCGTTCATCACCTGCGAAGACGTAGAATGCGAATTCGACATGAGTAGCCTGGCCCTTAACCACTTTCGCATCTATCGTCAATGCCTTCCCGTCGAATATCGCGGTTGCCGCAACTTCAACCGGCTCCAGCGATTCTCTCAATCGATAGGGTTTTTGAGCCGGTGCAGGCACACTCGACCTGAGAGTTGCGCTTCTGCCGGTTTGAATCCCAAGGCTTGTATCAAACCGGAGGTCAGGCGCTATCCCCACCAAGGCATCTCTAATAGATGCCAATTTAGCAACTAAGATGCCCTTACCTGAGGCGTTCTCTTTTTCAAACCTATGTGCTAGCCATCGATCGATTGGGCCCGATAACACCCCTTTAAGCTCGGATACTTCCCTCAGCTCTGCTTTAATCTGATTAAACTGTGCAAGCAGCCAGATCTCCGACTGAAAAGCCTCTTGATCCGCTGAGCCATCGAGTGGCGTAATTCGTCGTGTAGCTCCGACTGTCTGTTTTGGTTCGATTACAGGACGAACTGTTGTTTCACGCCCAAAGTGCCGTGGCCATTCACCCGACTCAAACTCGACCGAATTTAGACCCGGGGCACAATGCTCGATGATGTCGAAAATTACTTTACCCTGCTCACGATCCTCACGATCGAGCAGAAGCGCAGCCTCATAGAATTCAGGTTGAGCGAGTGGCATCATGTTGTAACTATTGGAGATAGTCGCAGAACGGGCGGAGCCGTTGTGCCCACGATTCCTAAATTTGACATAGTGCCTGTCTATGGCGTCGTCAAAGAATTCATACTTGTCTAATTGAAGCTCTTTAATAAATCGTTCCTCAGCCAGCGAATGGAGTCCTTCACCGAAAAATGCTGCAGGGAACACTAACCGAAAAACCTCGCTAGCAATCTCTTTTGGTTGCGATTGCCCCCAGTTTAAATGACCGAGTCTAGGGTGCCCTCGAAAAAAACCTGCCCAATGTGTACGAAACGCCTCGCCTGCACCACCGTAAATATCAAAAAGCCGGTGTTCGTTCTTCACGACGATGTTACGAGGGGCATAGTGGAAATTGAAATTGGAACGATGACGCTGCCAATCAACCAAGCTTTCGTGTACTGGTATCGAACCACTTACTCCCGCACGTGGACGTGAGATCGGCAGCGAGTATTCGCACCGCAGATAGTTTGCGATACGGGCATCAGTCTTGAGAATTTTCGACGCAAACTCTGAGGTGGCACGCGCAGGATCAATAGAAAGAACTTCAGCGTGAGGTAAGAGTGCAGACGATGACAGCAATGCTAATACCGCCCTTGAGTCCCTTCCTCCGGAGAGACGGAGCTGCACCTGATCATCACCAGAAATACCCCCTGCGACACGATCCAGGACCTGGCGCGCTTTTTCGACACCCTTTTTGATCAATTCATCATAGCGGCTGCCGGAGCTTAGATTAGGAACAAGTCGCCAACCGTCTAACGAAATCTCCAGAAAATACCCTTGCTCTACTAGTTTTACCCGTTCATCGGGTGTCGCCTGACTAAAAACTGTCTGGGCAAAGGTACTAGTTGATCCCAGCATCGAAGCGACATTGACCGGATCTATGTGGTTTGATACCCCCGGCAACAACGAAGTCAAAGCTGGGAACGAATTAGAAACGTAAAGGTCAACGTGGCCCTCATTGTTTTCTATTTCTGCAAGATATACCGGGCTAAACCCCATCGGGTCACTCAAAACAATGTAGCGATCATCGGTACCGTCTTTAAAGACAGAAAACCACTCGCCACTGGGTGGATTCTGTATCCATCCGTAATCTCCAACCCCGCCTTTTCTATCGCCCCCATAAGCGACCCCCGCAAACAAAACTTGATGCCACCGCCCCCTCGTTATACCTGAGGAAGTCGAATTTCGGCCTCGAACATCTCGAAAGACTGCTACAGCGGTTTCTGACCTATTGAATCCCTCGTCATATTCAAACAACTAAAAGCACCTCTACTTACAACCCTCTGAAATAGCCCAACAGCAAAATTCGATTTCTATCTGTCATTGCAATAGCCTTAGCTCTCATCGCACCTAAGGGGCCAAGGCTAAACACTGTAGGCTCGCCAGATTACCGGAGGAGTTAACGAAGTGAAGAGCTTTCATCGTCTCCGAAAGATAACCGTTCAAAATGAGGACCAAGAAAAACCCCTACTGCGCGAACGGTATCCCAGTGGCGGCAAAAGCGAAGTCGTCGAAGTAGATCTTAGCCACCTCTATCCAGTCTCTTCACGCCCGTCATTACAGGATTACACTAAGCAGCTCTTTTCATTTCGCTACTTTCTAATCTCACACGCCCGGAGTCAGTCCTTTAGCACTGGCCGTGGAACACTACTAGGCCGGGTGTGGATGATTCTGGATCCCTTATTCCAAGTGCTGATGTACGCCCTCGTTTTTGGGCTCATCCTCCATGTTTCGAGAGGCATCGATAACTTCATTGGGTTCCTCGCGATCGGCGTAACGTATTTTCGGTTTTTGAGCGCTGGACTAACTAACGGTGTGGGCGTTATCCAACGAAACCGATCCTTAATTACCTCTTTTAATTTCCCGAGAGTTGCTATCCCTCTTAGCACCAGCCTCCGGAGCTTTTTCGATAATTCCATACCGGGCCTCGTCGCGATCATCGTCGCACTAGCATTTCAGTACCAAGACCCCATCCACTGGACCCTGCTGCTTGTACCTTTTTTCTATTGCCTCATCCATATTTTTGCCGCAGGGCTAACCATGATCATTGCGAGAATCGCATCTCTCATACCAGACACTCGATCATTGGTTCGCGTGTTCACCCAAGGTTTGTTTTTCCTTTCGGGCGTATTCTTTCCGCTCTCCCGGTTTGCGGAAGGATCAACCCTGCAGATGATCATGAAACTGAATCCGTTTTTTCAATATCTAGAAGTCACTCGCAACGCAACTCTGTACGGATCCGCGCCCTCCCTAGCGCAGTGGCTTTACATCATCGCATGGTCATTCCTGACATTTTTGGTTGGCTTTGTATTCTTCTGGCGCAAAGAGGCTCGGTATGCAGTCGTTAAATAACCCCTCAGTAGTTGTAGACCGTGTTTCCAAAGTCTATGAAATAGCCCCTGACGGCGAAAGCTATACCGTTCCGTGGAAAACGAACAAGCTGGTTCCAGCAGTCAACCCCTTGTCTTTCGTTGCTCACCCGGGCGAATCGATCGGTATCCTCGGTCGAAATGGCTCCGGAAAGTCCACCCTTATTTCTATGATCGCAGGGAATGAAGCTCCTACAACAGGAGAAGTGTATGTTTCAGCAAAACCTTCACTCTTAAGTGTTTCCGCCGCGCTCCAGCCACAATTAACCGGCGCGGACAATGTGCGGCTTGGGTTACTCGCTAAAGGCCTTTCCCCTGCAGAAGTTGATGAATTGGCACCATCTGTAGCAAATTGGGCAGATATTGGGGAAGCAATCGATAGACCTCTGCACACCTATTCCTCGGGCATGGGCGCACGCCTTAAGTTCGCCATCGCTACAGCGGTACGCCCCAAAATTCTGCTACTAGACGAGGCGCTCGCCACCGGCGACGCTACATTTAATGAGCGAGCAAAGGAACGAATGAATGGTTTTCTCAACGGAGCATCGACCGTATTCCTCGTGTCTCACTCAGCGAGTGCGATTCGTAACCATTGCACGAGAGCCCTTTGGCTGCATGATGGCTCTTTAATTGCAGATATGTCGGCGAAAGAAGCAGTTAAATGGTATGTCAAGTGGTCCAGAGCAGTAGTCGACGGAAAACACAACGATGCCGAACATATCATTCGATCGCTTGCATGGACCCATAAAGAAACTAAGATCAAGATTCATTAGTTGTCAGTTGAAGATAATACACTTGAATACGCTGTACTCCTGCGTAGCACTTCGGAGGCAGCCACTCCGTTTTCAACTTCTCGACTAAAGGTGAGATTGATCCATTCCCCCTTACTTCCTACAGCTCCGCTTAGAAAGTGGTCGAGAATGGCCCTGGAAGGCGCACGGTGTCCCGCACCCCACTCCCCTAGGACTAGTCCAAACTGACGGTTAGGGAGTGCAGCCTCATTAAGGAATGGCACCAAATGGTGCTTCACATGCGACGTATCGCCCAGGTTTTGCAGATAAAGCACAGTAGTGTCGATTTCCTTCGAATAGGTCTTGGTTAGATCGAACTCGACAGGCATGCTTTCTAGAGGTTTTCCATTCCAAGCTGCATCGCGATAACTCTCAACAGCCGGTGGCCAATAACGATTAATGTTCGTTTGAGGATTAACACACATCACCAGGCTGCTGGGAAACTGCGCGCCAAAAAATAGCGCAGCGAAACCGCCCCCGGAAGCGCCGAAGAACAGTTTTGCAATTTCTCCATCTCTATGTGCAAAATGGCGCTCTAGCAAAGCAGTGAGATCGATTTGCAGCGAACGGTTTAGATCACCGGCAAACCATCCCAGGTTGAGACCAAAATCTAATATCGGATCTGACACAAAGATTCCGTTTACATCAAGTTGATCGAGCATATTTACTCCAGTGAACACCGGTTTCGTGACCCCGTCAGTTCCCACCGCAGCATGAAAACTCACAACGGTCGGTCAAGTCCCGTGTAGTGGTGTAGCCGTTTGT
>NZ_KV821283.1:0-1646 GCF_001815635.1 Corynebacterium sp. HMSC075D04 | reverse complement strand
TGTCATGTCTCATGACTTTTTGGACATGGAGTCCAGTCACTTATTGGACACGATGTCTAGAGACTTTTTGGACACTGAACCGGTGAAATGGTCGGATGGCTATTTCATCGCACACACGCAGAAAGATCGCGGATTTCGATCCGGTTCGCGACGGAAAAACTATCAAGCAGTTTTGCAAGGATGAGAAGATCTCTCGGCAGACGTTTCATAACGTCAGGGATCGTATTGCTCGCCGTGGGCGGGCGGGTATTTTGCCGGACAGTACCGCGCCGAAAAATCCTGCCCGCAAATACACCGAAGCGGATCGCCAAGCAGTCATCGACGCTAGAGTCACGTTGCAAGAGCAGGGGCTAGACTACGGCCCGTTGTCGATCTTTTACCACCTGTTCGACACAATCGGCCCGGAGCGCACTCCATCTCGGTCGACCATCGCGGATTGGCTGCACGACGCTGGAGTAGTTGACGCGAATGCCCGCAAGCGCCCACGCAGTTCGTATAAGCGGTTTGCCCGCGACTTTGTGTGTGAACTGTGGCAGATCGATGCTGTGGTCTACCGGCTATTCGACGTCGAACATACCCAGGTCACGATCTATCAAGTTATTGATGACGCCAGCAGATTCGATGTTGGCACGAAAGCGTTTCCCCGGCCTGAAAACGGCGAGGATGCTCGCATCACCTTGAAAGAAGCATTCGACCGATACCGCAAACCGCAGGAAATCTTGTCGGACAACAGTGAAGCGTTTGCCACCTACCATCGCGGTCGTCTATCAGCCACAGAAGTTTGGTTGGCGAAGCAAGGTGTGCTGGCAATTGCTGGCTTCGCCCCAACTACGCAAGGCAAAGACGAACGCTCCCACCGCACGTTGGTGCAGTTTCTCGATGCACGCACACCGGAAACATTCGACGAACTGCAAAAAGCGCTTGCGGCCTACCGCGAGGTCTACAACAAACATCGGCGACATCAAAGCCTGCTCGTCGGCAAGATGCACATCACTCCCGAACAAGCCTGGGAAACGTTCCCGCAGGCTGAATCACCTACAACTCCGCTTGATCCTGAAGCGGTCTGGCAGCGCGTTGTCGACTACAACCTCGCCAACAACCCCCATGCAAAGCCGAAGCCTGCATACACAAACGACCCCGGGGAAGCTGCCACTTCACCCAGGGTCAACACCGATCGTGCAATCACCACGCCAGGTGCATCGCATACGGATACGACCAGCATAGACCCGTATGAAGCAGTCAAAAAGCAGCGCTTTGATATCCCCTTGGAACTGACCATCAGCCGCCACGGGGCAGTTCATATCCTCGGATACCCGCTGTATGTCGGATTGAGATTCAAAAGCCGCAAACTGCTCAGCCACGTTACTGCCGATAACGTCGCTGAATTCTTCACCGCACACGACGGAGAATTCCTCTTCAGTGTGCCGCTACCGATCAAGCTCAAACACCGCCCAGCCGGCGGAGTAATCAACATCAACCACGTCGAAGGCATGAAACACCGCCAACCACCCCAGCTGCGCCCCAACCTATCCAAACCCCGGCCAAAAAGACGCAAACCGAAACACTAGCCAAAGTCCAAAAAGCTCCTGGACTCCGTGTCCAATAAGTGGCTGGACTCCATGTCCAAAATGTTCATGGACATAACA
>NZ_KV821282.1:0-1781 GCF_001815635.1 Corynebacterium sp. HMSC075D04 | reverse complement strand
ACGGAAACGTCACCACCAAAAGGTGTACAACCTTGGCGGGATCAAGCGGTTAATGCGCCACGTTTGAATAGTTGCTCGAGTATTTCACGTGGGGTTGCTCCGCCGAGGACTTGTCGTGGTGTGTCGTTGAGCTCGTTTTGCACCCAGGCGACGTGCTCGGGGGTTACTTCGGCGAAGTCGGTGCCTTTCTTGTAGAACCGGCGGCGGATCTCACCGTTGGTGTTTTCGTTGGTTGGCCGCTGCCACGGCGAGTGCGGGTCACAAAAGTACACCTCGCAACCGTCTTTGATGCGCACACGTGCGGTTTCAGCCATTTCCACGCCTTGGTCCCAGGTGATGGTCTTGAGCTGTTCGGCGTTGAGGTCTTTGACCATCTGCTGAATCGTTTCAATCACCGTCATCGATGTGTGTTCGGTGGGCAGATGGCCAAGCAGGGTGTAGCGGCTGGTGCGCTCTACCAGGGGAAACAGCGCGCTTTTACCACCTTTACCGATAACAAGATCGCCTTCCCAGTGTCCAGGGATTGCCCGGTCATCGGCTTCTGAGCTGCGCCGGGTGATTTCAGCGCCTTTGATCCATGGCTTACCGGTTGCCACACCGGCATTGCGGGGCCGGGCTTTTCGGCGCTTCCCGCCACGGATGAGCACATCTTGGGTCTTCATCACCGCTTCAAGCTCGGCGCGCAGACTGCCTTTGCCCTGGATGTACAAGGCACTGTAGATCGCTTCGTGGGAAATTCGCATGCTTTCATCATCGACGAAAGCGTGCTTAAGCCACACACTGATACGCCCGGGCGACCACCGGCGGGCAAGGCATGCCACCACCACAGCGCGAAGTGCCGGGCTGTTATCAAGCTTGCGCACCTTCGGCCGGCACGCACGCGTTTTAGCGCCCGCGTGGGCACGCCGAGCGTTGTAGAAGACCTTTCTTTCGCCGTCATCGTCGATGATTTCCCATCCGTTGCGGGCGATTTCCCGGCTGATCACGCTGTGGTGACGCCCCAGAAGTGTTGCGATCTGTCTGGCTGACAATCCCTGGCTGCACCCATGTTGGATCGTCAGGCGGTCTTCAAACGACAGTCGGATTCCGCGGCCGACTTTTACACGGTCCCGGGCGTGGTCGGCAGGGGTGTGGCCTGCCTGTGTTTTCATTGCTGCTGGCACGCCTACAACTCTGCTGTGCACAGGTGGTTTCACCGTGCAAGCCTCCGGCGTGTTGGCAGGCTGTGACGCATCACGGTTTACGCCCGCTTTCTCCTGGCGTGCTTGCCTCACCCAGCGATACACCGTGTTCACAGACCGGTCGAACGACGTCGCGACCTTTTCAACCGGTTCACCCGCTAGTACTCTCTCGACCGCGTCAGCTTTCTGCTGCGGGGTGATGCGGGGCTTTTGTTGCAGTTCGGTGAGCGCACCGACTCTCACCAACCGCCAGTACAACGCCCCTGGTGACATGTCTAACGTCGCGGCCACATCCGATATCGACATACCAGCAGTCACCAACGCTACCGCGTCGTCGATGCGCTGGTCGCGTTCACGCGCCAACGCCTTCTTCGGCGGGAGTGCGCCAGCTTGCTTGACCCATTTATAAACCGTGCCCTCAGCAACACCGGCATCCCGAGCAATCTCGCAGACATCATCGCCTGCAACAAGCCGCGCCACCGAAGCAGCCTTCACATCCTTCGGAGTCCAACGCCCAGCCACAACAACCTCCAAGTCGAGGTGGCGCATTCACCCACTGACAGCTCCCTTCACATCTGACGCCAGGTTGATTTCTGCCTG
>NZ_KV821281.1:0-705 GCF_001815635.1 Corynebacterium sp. HMSC075D04 | reverse complement strand
CCTTCACATCTGACGCCAGGTTGATTTCTGCCTGGCCGAAATCAACCTGGATGACCCCGGGAGACCATTCCAACTCCATGAACCCATCTCCTGGGGCTTTATGGTCCTGCCTCCACTGCTTGACGTAGCGCTGTACCGGCGAATACGAGCCGGTATATCCATGTTCGGCGGCAAGCCGGTCACAGATGCGCTGCGCAGTGTGGCGTTGCTTGCGCGGCATGCGCTGATCTTGCTCAAGCCACCGATCAATCACGGCACACAACGTCTCACCGAGCGCTAGTGATCCTGGCTTATGTAACTTAACTGGCGGGATAGGGCTGAAATCGTCCTGGTTGACGTACTTATCGACCGTAGCGCGAGATACCGATACCGCCTTCGCGATCGCTCGTCGGGACATTCCCTCGTCATCGAGCTGTCTGATAGTTTCGATCGTGGTCATGCTGATTGTCATCTACTTTCTGGTCCCTTCCTGAAAAACCAAGTCCCGGACCTCGCAGCCAAACGAAGATGGGACATTTCTCAGGAACAGAAACCTACTGGGATGGTTACTCGGCATGGCCCTTTTTCATTCCAAAAGAGCCACACCAGTCACAGCAACGCACCAGGAAAGTGGCCTACTTTTTCACGCTGAAACGGACTAAAACAGGCCGCCGAAACGGACTACTTCCCAAGCCGAACTGGACCACCTACATCAGATCAGACACA